>NZ_CAMYFI010000001.1 GCF_947255005.1 uncultured Tessaracoccus sp.
AGGCTTGGCAACGCCATGTCTGAATCGTTATTTCCCGATCTCGCTGCCGTATTCCAGCCGGAGCCATACTCCGGCGCGGAGCCACCGCGTGAACGCACCGGAAGTGTGCGCCAGGCCTCCGCCGAGGAGCTGCTCGACGGCCTGAACGAGCCCCAGCGTCGCGCGGTCACGCATGCCGGGGGGCCGGTGCTTGTTGTGGCTGGAGCCGGGTCGGGTAAAACGCGGGTACTCACCAGGCGGATCGCCTACCTCGTTGGGCATAACCACGTTCACCCCGGCTCAATTCTGGCCATCACCTTCACCAACAAGGCAGCCGCTGAGATGCGCGAGCGCGTGATCGAGCTCGTCGGCAACCGGGCGAAACTGATGTGGGTGTCCACCTTTCACTCGGCGTGCGTGCGCATTTTGCGCTCTGACATCGACCGCTTTGGCCTGCCCAAGAGCTTTTCGATCTACGACGACGCTGACGCCAAGCGCCTCATGTCGCTCGTGCTTCGTGACTTGGAAGCCGATCCGAAGCGGTTTCCTGTGCGCAGCGTGCTCAACGCGGTGAGCAACTACAAAAACGAACTCGTCGACCACGAAACGGCGCAGGCGCAGGCCGTTACGCCGCAGCAGAGGATGTACGCGGAGGCCTACGCTGCCTATCAGGCGCGGCTGCAGGCAGCCGGCGCGCTGGATTTCGATGACCTCATCATGACGACGGTCAACCTCTTGCAGGCGTTCCCCGACGTGCGAGAGCGGTACCGTCGCCGCTTCCGCCACGTCCTCGTCGATGAGTACCAAGACACCAACCACGCCCAATACGTGCTAGTGCGGGAGCTGTGCGGCGAGCCCACCGTCGGTCTCGCAGATAGCACGCCGACAGTAGAGCCCGCGGAGCTGATGGTGGTGGGCGATTCCGATCAGTCCATCTACGCGTTCCGGGGCGCCACCATCCGGAACATTCTCGATTTCGAGGCCGATTTCCCGGGTGCCGAGACCATTGTGCTGGACCAGAATTACCGCTCGACAGGCAACGTGCTCACTGCTGCCAACGCCGTCATCGCCCGCAACAAGGGGCGGCGCGACAAGCAGCTATGGAGCGATCTCGGCGAGGGTGAGCCCATCGTCGGGTGGGTTGCCGACTCGGAGCACGACGAGGCGCAGTTCATCGCGACGGAGATCGACCGCCTGCGCGACGAGAAGCTCAGTAACTACGGCGACACCGCGGTGTTTTACCGTACGAACGCGCAGTCTCGAGCGTTGGAGGAGGTGTTCATCCGCGTCGGCCTGCCATACAAGGTGGTGGGCGGTGTGCGCTTCTACGAGCGCAAAGAGATCAAGGACGCCATCGCGTACCTGCGGGCTGTGGTGAACCCCGCCGACGACGTGTCGGTGCGGCGCATTCTGAATGTGCCGAAGCGCGGCATCGGCGACCGAGCGGAATCGGCCGTCGCGAATCTGGCGGCGAGGCAACGCATCACGTTTTTCGAGGCGCTCAGGCGAGCCGACGAGGCCCAGCTCGCTACGCGAAGCCTCAACCAGATCAAGGCGTTCGTCGACATCATCGACCAGGCACGCGCCAATGCCGACGCAGGGGAGAGCGCCGACGAGGTGCTGCTTGGGTTGTTGAAAGAGTCGAAGTACGTGCCGGAGCTGCAGGCCTCTACCGATCCCCAAGATGCCACCCGGCTTGAGAACCTGGAAGAGCTTGTGAACGTTGCGGCAGAGTTCGTCGCTGCGGCGAACACCGTCGATCTCGATGAAGAGGAAGGCTCCAGCCTGATCGCGGGCATGCCCGAGCCCGATGATTCGATCGAGGCATTTTTGGAGCGGGTGGCGCTCGTCGCGGATTCCGACCAGGTGCCCGACGACGACTCCGGTGTGGTGACGCTCATGACGCTGCACACCGCGAAGGGGCTCGAGTTCGACACCGTCTTCCTCACTGGCCTGGAAGAGGGAATCTTCCCGCACCAGCGCGCGATGACCTCCAACGACGAGCTCGAGGAAGAGCGACGGCTCGCCTACGTGGGCATCACGCGTGCGCGCAAGCGGCTCTACCTCACGCGGGCTACGGTGCGGATGGTGTTTGGGCAGCCAATGTACAACCCGCCGTCGAGATTCCTCGACGAGATCCCCGCTCCTGTGCTGGATTGGCAGCGCACTGGCGAGTCCTCGACGACGTGGGCGGCGTCGGCGGCGACCCGCACGAAGCAATCGCGATCGCGCATGCAGGAACAGCCCGCGGGGTTTGGGAAGAGCAGCACCTCGCGTCCAGTGCTCGAAGTGCGTTCTGGCGACAAGGTGCTGCACGCCAAGTTCGGCCTCGGCACCGTGCTGGCCGTGATTGGCTTCGGCGCCGACGCCAAGGCCGACATCGACTTCGGCTCCGCAGGTATGAAACGCATGAGCCTCAAACACTCCCCGATGGAGAAGCTCTGAGCCTGGGCGCTCGCTGCCCGTCACCACGTCTCGATACAGCGGCTGTGCCGTCTACTCGTCGGTCAGGGGAGGGCAGTGCCTGCCTGACTCCGCGGTTGAGTAGCCGCCGGAGGCGGCGTATCGAAACCCCGTCTGCTAGGTGGCAGATTGTGGTCCGTGTTTGGGCGCAGATCTGCCACTGAAGGTTTTCTTGGATGATTTCGACTCGCGGGCTGCGCCCGCGGCTCAATCATCGGGGGATGGGGCGAGCCAGGCGGTTGAGTAGCGCCCGTAGGGCGCGTATCGAAACCCGCCGTTCACCGCTCAGCTAACCCGATATCCACATTCGTTTGTCGAAATGGGGCAGAAACGGCTTGCGCAGTAAACGAATGTGGATATCGGGTTAGCTTTCCGTCCGTCTGCGTCTCGATACGGCGCTTCGCGCCTACCCGACGGTCGGAGAGGAGCAGGCAGGCCGGCACCACGGCCGGGCCAGCCAGGCTCAGCGCGCGCCCACGCTGCGCAGGAAGGTCATCGGGTTGGTGGCGGAGTAGACGTCACCCGGGGTGGTGCCGTTGGGGTAGTACTCGAAGTGCAGGTGGGGGCCGAAGGCTCGACCAGTGGCACCCACATACCCGATGATCTGGCCGGGCTTTACCGCGTCTCCGGGAGACACGACTCGGCGTGAGAGGTGCGCGGAGAGCGTGGCACCAGTCTTGTGCTGAATGACCACGTTGGTGCCTGCCCACGAGCCCGCAGTGGAGCTGAGAACCACACCTGAGGCGACGGCGTACACCGGTGTGCCGACCGGAGCCGGGAAGTCCTGGCCAGTGTGGTAGCGCGCCCAGAGGCCGCGCTGACCGAAGCCTGCGCCCACCCGGAAGTTCTGCTTCACCGGCATCGAGCTGCCGCTGGCGGTGAGTGCTGCGACGTCTTCGGTGCTCATGCCCTTCACGCCATTGCCGTTGGCGCTACGCGCCGCCTCGAGTGCCTTCTCGGCCTCTTCGGCTTCCTTCTTCAGCTTGGCGGCCTGCTTGCTGACCAGCTTCAAATCTTCATCCATGAGACGCTCGCGCTCCTGCGCGCTGTCTTTCGTCTCTGTGGCGAGCGCGTCGTTGGCAGCTTCGTCGATCGACGCCGTGCGCTTACGGGCGTGCTCATTCGCGGCCGCACCGCTGATGCTCTCACGCAGTGCGCTGCGCGACGCGTCCTTCGAGCGGTCCGCAAAGCCGACCCGTGCGGCTTCGACTGCAGCCGCGGGCACAGCGGCGTCGGCCTCGAGGGATTCGAGCGATGGATCCTGGCCACCGCGAGAGACGAATGCGAACGTGAAGAGGGATCCAACAGCGAGGGTGCTGGCGACGATGCCGGCAATGGCACCCTTGCCCAGCTTGCGTGCTCGTCGGCCGCGCTTCGCACGAACGGGTGTCGACGTGATGTCCTCGATGTCGTTGTCGAGGACGGTATCGGCGATACCGCGACGCGGTGCGCTTCCGGGAACTGCGCTCACTTTTCTCCTCAAAAATCTCGAACCAAGGGGAACCTTAGCATTTCTCAGGTTGTTCTCAAACATCGGGCCCCGAGGTTGCCACTGGCGTGAAGAATCGGACCTCCTGTCAGCGTATACCCACCACCTAGTAACCTGGTGGCGCAAGAATTCATCCCCCCTGAGGAGTCATAGTGGATCTCCTGGAATACCAGGCGCGTGCCCTGTTTGAACGCTTCGGCGTTCCAGTACTACCAGGTCGCACAGCTACTAACGTTAATGAAGCACTCGAAGCCCATGAAACCCTCGGCGGCGGCACCGTCGTCGTGAAGGCTCAGGTCCGCACTGGCGGACGCGGCAAAGCCGGTGGCGTCAAGCTTGCCAAGTCCAAGGACGATGTCGCGCAGGTCGCTGAGCAGATCCTCGGTTTGGACATCAAGGGCCACACCGTCGAAACCATCATGCTGAGCCCAGGCGCAACGATCGCGGAAGAATTCTACTTCTCGATCCTGCTCGACCGCGCCCAGCGTCGCTTCCTGGCTATGTGCAGCCTCGAAGGCGGCATGGACATCGAGACCCTCGCGAAGGAACGCCCCGAAGCTCTCGCGAAGGTGGAGCTCGACCCCACCGTCGGCATCGACGAAGCCAAGGCCACCGAAATCCTCAAGGAAGCCGGCTTCCCAGAAAGCGACTACGAGCGCATCGGAGGCGTCCTCCAGAAGCTGTGGGTAGTCTTCAAAGAAACCGACGCCACTCTCGTCGAAGTGAACCCCCTCGTGCGCACCGAATCTGGCCTGGTGCTCGCCCTCGACGGCAAGGTTACCCTCGACGACAACGCCGACTTCCGTCATCCCGAACGTGCTGAATACCAGCACTCCTCTGGCGCGACAGACCTCGAAAAGCAGGCCAAGGAATACGGCCTCCAGTACGTGAAGCTCGACGGCACCGTCGGCATCATTGGCAACGGCGCGGGTCTTGTCATGAGCACCCTCGACGTCGTGGCCGGCGCTGGTGAAGATCTCCCCGGCCAGCCGAAGCCCGCCAACTTCCTCGACATCGGCGGCGGTGCGTCGGCTGAGGTGATGGCCAACGGTCTGCGCATCATCATGTCCGACCCCCAGGTGAAGTCGGTGTTCGTCAACGTCTTCGGTGGCATCACCGCCTGTAACGACGTGGCCAACGGCATCGTGAACGCCCTCGACATCCTGGGCGACGAAGCCAAGCTGCCCATCGTCGTGCGTCTCGACGGCAACGCAGTCGACGTCGGCCTCCAGATCCTCGCTGATCGGAACCACCCGCTGATTACCGTCGTCGACACCATGGACGGCGCTGCCCGCAAGGCAGCCGAACTCGCGAGCGAAGGGAACTGAAACCCATGTCCATCTTTATCGACAAGAACAGCCGCGTCATCGTCCAGGGCATGACGGGCAAAGAAGGTCGCAAGCACACGCAGCGCATGATCATGTCCGGCACCCGCATCGTTGGTGGCGTGACCCCGGGCAAGGGCGGCGAGTCGGTGCTCTTCGAAGAAGACCCGGTACCCGTGTTCAACACCGTCGGCGAGGCGAGGGAAGCCACCGGCGCCAATGTTTCCGTCGTGTTCGTGCCGCCGAGGTTCGCCAAGGGCGCGGTGCTCGAGGCCATCGAGGCGGAGATGGAACTCGTCGTCGTGATCACCGAAGGCATCCCGGTGCACGACACCGTCGAGTTCTACACCGCCGCCAAGAGGTCGGGTAAGACGCGTCTCATCGGCCCGAACTGCCCCGGCCTTATCTCTCCCGGGCAGTCGAACGCCGGCATCATCCCCGCCTCGATCACCGGCCCGGGCCGTCTCGGCCTCGTGTCCAAGTCGGGCACGCTCACGTACCAGATGATGTATGAGCTGCGTGACCTCGGCTTCACCACCGCCGTCGGCATCGGCGGCGACCCGGTCGTCGGCACCATGCACATCGACTGCCTCCAGGCTTTCGAGGACGATCCGGAAACGGACGCCATCGTGATGATTGGTGAGATCGGTGGCGACGCGGAGGAGCGCGCAGCTGCCTACATCAAGGAGAACATCACGAAGCCAGTCGTTGGCTACATCGCCGGCTTCACCGCGCCTCCCGGCAAGACGATGGGCCACGCTGGCGCCATCATCACCGGATCGGCAGGCACCGCCCGCGCGAAGAAGGAAGCCCTTGAAGCTGCCGGCGTGCGCGTGGGTGAGACGCCGTCACAGGCCGCCGACCTCGTCCGCGAGGCAGTGGCGAAGCTCGGCAAGTAAGATTCGAGCACCTCAACGAACGCGAGCGGCGGCCCCCTGAGGAGGGGCCGCCGCTTCGTTGTTCATCACTCGCCTTGGCCGACGCGCACGCCCGCGCGCTCGATGACCTTGGCGAAGTTCTCTTCGGTGAACCGGAACTCCTTAGTGACCGTAGTCATCAGATACACCACCTTGTTCTTCCGCTGCGAGATGGCGACCTCGTAGAACACGGCGCCCTTCTCGCTCTCGCGCTCAATCAGCAACGCCTTCGCGCCCGACGGTGCCCTCAGCGGCGTCGTCTTCGTTCCCATGACGCGGGACTTGCACTGGTCGATGCCCTCGCCGAGTTTCTTGGCGAAGTTTGCCGCCCCGTTCTCGTTTGGGAACGTGAACACGAACTCGTCGAGGCCGAACTGCTCAGGCGTGTTGTCGTCTTGCGTGATGAGGTAGGTGGCCTGCTGGCGTTTCGTCGGTCCGGCCTCGGAGGCCAGCGTCATGTTCTCGCAGCCAGTTCCCTTGCTGGTGAGCCCGGTGGGTGGCTGTGTGGTCCACAGCCCGGCGCCTGCCCGGATGCGGGGCAGGTCGGAGGGGATGAGCCATCCTCGTGGCTCCACGGGTGGAACGCTGGCAGGCTCGACGGTGGCCTTGGCCGCGTCACATGTGCCGGCCTTCGCGCACAACAGGGTGGCGGAGCGTTGCATCGCGTCCACCAAGTGCTGGGCCGTGACGCTGCCGTCGGTGGAGACCACGTCGACGATGCTCACGAGGTTGCCGCTTCTCGTCAGCAGCAGGTCGTGGTGTTTGCGCGGTGCAGATTCTTCAACAACGGAAATTTGCATTGCCTCGTCGCTGATCCCGGTGACCTTCGTCGAAGAGAGCAACAGGGTGGGTACCTCGTCGCACTTCGCCAGTGCTGCGGCGCGTTCCTTGAACACTTTCTCCGCGTTGGCTTGCGTCGGGAATGCGTCGAGCTGATGCAGCAAGGCGAGCTGGTTGTCCTGTGTGGTGCCCAGCGTGCGCTGGAGTGAATCGAGGCGCTCCGTGTCAGAAGCCTCCGTGCTGAGGCAAGCAGGCCGCGCCGCATGCGTCTCGATGGAATCCGTCGTGCCGGTGATGGCCCAGTTGGCGTTGGCCGACACTTTCTTCGCATCCGCGACGCTCACGAGATCGTCCTGCATCGCGCGCGGCACCTGAGGTGAGGGGCTGCTCGTCGTGGTTGGGCTGGACGGTGCTGGCGCCGTGGGCTTCGCCTGGTTGAACCCGACGAACCCTGCAGCAACCGTGAGCACCGCGACGGCAACCCCCGCAGCAATCATGCCCAGCAGGTGAGCCCGATACCACGGTACACTCTCGCCAGGTTCCACACGTTCTTCGACGGCGGTGCTGGGCGATTCTGGAACCCATTCGGTAGTTTCGGGTGGGGTGATGGAGCTGATGGCCGAGCGCTTGGGTCGTGGCCCCGGGCCCTTGACGTAGCCCGCGTCGTACTCCGGCAGCACTGGCCCTGGAACGGGGGAAGGCGTGGATGCGGGCTCGTCCAGTGACTCGTTGGGCCCATCGAGCGGCAACGAGCGCCGTGCCCGGGCCGGGGCAGCGCTCGGCTCGCCGCTGGGGCGCGCGAAGGGGTTCTCGTCGAGTCTTTCGGCATCGAAGGGTCGGTCCGCGCTATCGTCAGGTGCGAGCGCCCGGCGCGGACGCACGTTGTCGTCAGACATGTGCTTGACCATCCTTCCTGGATTCCTCCATGAAATCCTAGGTTACCGGGCGTGAAGCAAGTGACCACATCTGCAGGAGGTGACCCGTGGCCGACGTGACGCGCACGGTAGCAGTCGACGTCGACGATCGGGGGGAGCCTCCGGCGCGTGGCTTCTCGTGGCCGTGGCCGGTGCTGGCCGCGGTGGGCGCGGCAGGCGTTGCCTTGATGGGGTGGGTCATCCTCGCCGGGGCAAGCACCATCGCCTGGCTGGGCGACGGGGACGCCGGATTTGTGGAGATGCTTCGCCTCGCCACATCGGTGTTCGCGCTCGCCCACGGGGTGCCGACGGATATCGCCGGCCAGCACGTCTCACTCGTTCCGCTCGGTCTCACCGGCGTGCTGATGTTCCTCTCGCTGCCTGTAGTGAGCGCGTCGGCGCGACGAGCCGCCGTCGTTGAAGGGAAAGAAGGCGCCGATGGAGCGGTGCACGTCGACGTCGAAACCATGCTGTGGAAGGTGGCTGGCCTCCACGCCGTCATCTACGCGGTTACCGTCGCGATACTCGACGGCGCCCTGCTCGGCGGGTCTGTGGGGGCCCGGTCGCTGCTGGGTGGCCTCGTTATCGGACTCATCGCCGGACTGTGGGGCGCGGCAAACGGGCTCAACCACGACCCGACGATGCACTGGCCCGAATGGCTGCAAGCGGTGCCCAGGGCGATGGGCGCAACCCTCATCGTGGTGATGACGGGCGGCCTCGTCGCCGTCGGCATCGCGGTATTTGCTGGACGTGCGCGCATCGTCGACGTGGCCTCCGGGCTCGGCATCGACGCGTCCGGCGTGATCGCGCTGTCGGTGCTGCACCTGCTCTACTTGCCGAACCTGATGTTGTGGGCGTGCTCCTGGATTCTGGGCGCGGGCATCACGTTCGGTGACGGCTCGCTCGTCTCGCTGCACATTACCGACGTCGGGTTGCTCCCGGCGCTCCCCGTGCTCGGAGCCGTTCCTCAGCCGGGGCTGATGCCGAAGGCGATGCTGTGGTGGCTGGTGGTTGGCGTCGTCGCTGGTGCCCTGGCCGGACTGGTGGTCGCGTGGGCGCGGCCACGCGCGCGGTTCGACGAGACCGCGGTCGCCGGGGGGCTCGCGGGCATCGTCGCAGGGTTATTGCTGACGCTGCTCGCGTCGCTGGCCAGCGGAGGAATCGGCGTCGACCGTCTCGCGCACATCGGCGCTCGCGTCGACCAGCTGATCATCTTCGCGCCGGTGCTGCTTGGCCTCTCCGGCCTCGCTGCGGGGCTCATCCTTGGTCTGATCCGCCGTCCGGGCGGCGCCACCGGCGACGTGCGGCCCCGCACGCGGCTCACGCTTGTCGAAGAGACCACCGGCATCGTGAAGGGGGACGCATGATCGAGGTCGTCGTGCTGGCCTCGGGCTCCGGCACGCTCACGCAGGCGCTCATCGACGCCGTCGAAGCAGGCGAGCTGGAGGCGCGCATCGTCGCTGTCATCTCCGATCAGCTGACCGCGGGCGTGCTGGATCGCGCACGCAACCACGGCATTGACGCCATCGCCCACCCTCTGCCCAAAGGCGCCGACCGCGAAGCATGGGATCAAGAGCTCGCGGACATCGTCGCCCACTACGAGCCCGACCTCGTTGCATCCGCCGGCTTCATGAAGCTGCTCGGCCCTCATTTCCTCGCCCGGTTCGAAGGATCAACCATCAACACACACCCGGCGCTGCTGCCGAGCTTCCCGGGCATGCACGGCCCCCGCGACGCGCTGCGTGCCGGGGTGAAGGTAACGGGGGCGACGGTGTTCGTCGTCGACGCCGGAGTGGACACCGGTAGAATCTTGGCACAGGGCGCCGTCGACGTACTCGACGACGACTCGGTCGAGTCGCTCCACGAGCGCATCAAGGTTGTGGAGCGACGGTTGCTGGTCGAAGTCGTTCGCAATTGGAGGAAGTAATGGCTGGACGTACACCCCTGCAGCGCGCTCTCGTGAGCGTCTACAACAAGGATGGGCTCGTCGAGATCGGGCAAGAGCTCGCCGCCGCGGGCGTGGAGATCGTCTCCACTGGATCCACCGCGCGAGTATTGGCGGAGGCAGGTGTGCCGGTGGTGCCCGTCGAAACGGTCACCGGATTCCCGGAGTGTCTGGACGGCCGTGTGAAGACCCTCCACCCGAAGATCCACGCTGGCATCCTCGCAGACCTTCGGCTCGACTCCCATCGCGCCCAACTCGACGAGCTCGACGTGCGCCCGTTCGACGTTGTCATCACCAACTTGTATCCCTTCGTGGAGACGGTGGCCTCTGGCGCATCCTTCGACGAGGTCATCGAGCAGATCGACATCGGCGGCCCGACGATGGTGCGCGCCGCCGCCAAGAACCACGCATCTGTCGCGGTCATCACCGACGCGTCGCAGTACGCCGGGCTTCGCGAGGCGCTCGCGCACGGCGGCTACACCGCCGAAGAGCGACGTCAGCTCGCCGTCGAAGCGTTCCGCCACACCGCCAACTATGACGTTGCTGTCGCCACCTGGCTCGGCGAGCAGTCGGGGAGCGACGAGGCCCCCGCCTGGTACGGCGCCACGTACGTGAAGACCGCCGACCTGCGCTACGGCGAGAACGCGCACCAGCGCGCGGCTCTCTACCGTGACGCGCGCGGCGGTGGCTTGGCCGGTGCGCAACAGCTGCACGGCAAGGCTATGAGCTACAACAACTACGTCGACGCCGATGCCGCCCACCGCGCCGCGTACGACCACGCCAGTCCCTGCGTCGCCATCATCAAGCACGCAAACCCCTGCGGGATTGCCGTCGGGGCTGACGTTGCCGAGGCGCACCGCAAGGCCCACGCCTGCGATTCCGTGTCCGCATTCGGCGGCGTCATCGCCTGCAACCGCCCCGTCTCGCTCGCCATGGCAGAGCAGGTGGCGGAGATCTTCACCGAGGTCATCGTCGCGCCCGGCTACGAGCAGGGGGCCGTGGAGGCGCTCAGCAAGAAGAAGAACATCCGCATCCTAGTGGCCGAGGCTCCCCAGCGCACCGGGCAGGCGTCGCGCGAAATCAGCGGCGGGTTGCTTCGCCAAGACATCGACGCCATCGACGCCGACGGCGACAACCCGGCGAACTGGACGCTGGCCTGCGGGGACGCCGTCGACGACACCACGCTCCGCGACCTCGAGTTCGCTTGGCGTGCCGTGCGCTCGGTGAAGTCGAACGCAATCCTGCTCGCCTCCGACGGTGCCTCCGTCGGCGTGGGCATGGGGCAGGTCAACCGCGTCGACTCCTGCCACCTCGCCGTGAACCGGGCGGGCGAGCGCGCGGCGGGCTCCGTCGCCGCCTCCGATGCCTTCTTCCCGTTCGCGGACGGGCCGCAGGCGCTCATCGACGCCGGCGTGCGCGCTATCGTGCAGCCTGGTGGTTCTGTGCGCGACCAAGAGGTGATCGACGCCGTCACCCAGTCCGGCATCACCATGTACTTCACCGGAACCCGCCACTTCTTCCACTGAGCGAGGAGCTATGACTGCCCAGATTCTCGACGGTAAAGCCACCGCGAAGGCCATCAAAGCCGACCTCATGCAGCGGGTCGACGCGCTGCGCGCCCGCGGCTGCACTCCCGGGCTCGCCACCGTGCTCGTTGGGGACGACCCGGCCAGCCACAACTATGTGCGGATGAAGCACCGCGACTGCGAGCAGGTGGGCATCGAATCTATCCAGGTGCGGCTCCCTGCCGACGCCACCGCAGCACAGCTCCAAGTGGCCATCCAGGAGCTGAACGACAACCCCGCCTGCACGGGCTACATCGTGCAGCTGCCGATTCCGAAGCACCTCGACGAGAACTGGGCGCTCTCGCTCATCGACCCCGACAAGGACGCCGACGGCCTGCACCCGGTGAACCTCGGGCGCCTGGTGCTGGGCGAACCCGCGACGCTGCCCTGCACGCCGCGTGGCATCGTCGAGCTCGTGCGGCACCACGGCATCGACTGGCGCGGTAAGGAGGTGTGCATCGTCGGGCGCGGCATCACCGTCGGGCGTCCGCTCGGACTGATCCTCACCCGCCGCAGCGAGAATGCGACGGTGACGCTCTGCCACACAGCAACACGCGACGTGGCAAGCCACACGCGCCGCGCGGACATCGTCGTTGCAGCCGCAGGCGTGCCGGGCATGGTGAGCGCGGACATGATCAAAGAGGGCGCCATCTGCATCGATGTCGGCGTGAGCCGCGTCGACGGCAAGACCACCGGCGATCTCGCGCCCGACGTGTGGAGCAAAGCGGCATGGGTCACGCCCAACCCCGGCGGCGTGGGGCCGATGACGCGAGCAATGTTGCTCAGCAACGTGGTCGACCGCGCAGAACTGCTCCATGGCTGACAACGACCCGCTCCGCGACAAACCTGACAAGCCGGCGGAAGACGCGCCCAACAACTTCTGGCCGCTCGGCATCTGCCTACTCATCGTTGGGGTGGGCATCGTGTTCGGGTTCCTGGGGCACTGGCGGAAAGCGTCGATGTCGGTTGCGCTGGCCATGGGTGTTGCTGGCGCGCTGCGAAGCGTGCTGCCCCGACGCGTCGCGGGGCTCCTCGTCGTGCGTCGAAGGGTGTTCGACGTTCTGACGTACTTTGGGCTGGCCGCGGCGATCGCCGTCGTAGCGTTCGTCGTTCCGCCCGCCAGGTGAGGCTGAAGGCGCAGGGGTGGCGCCGGTAGCATGTGCGCTATGGCCACAGCGCAGACGGAACTCGACGGAGCAGACATTGAGCTGAACGACGAGCCGACACTGAAAGATCGTTACGTTCTCTTCAGCGAGATGCTGGTGTTCGCGATCATCTCACTGATCGCGAGCGTGGTGCTCTCCTACGACGCCATCGTCTTGGCGGAAAATCCCGACGCGCAGCTCAACTGCTCCATCAACTCCGTGCTCGACTGCGCTGCCGTCGGGAAATCGTGGCAGGCGTCGGTGTTCGGTTTCCCGAACGCGTTTCTCGGCATGATCGCGGAACCCGTCGTGATGACCATCGCCGTCGCATCGCTGTGCAAAGTCAAGTTCCCGCGATGGTTCATGCTCACCGCCAACGGTGTGTACTTCCTCGGCTTGGTGTTCGCCTACTGGCTGCTGTTCCAATCCACCTTCGTGATCGGCGCGCTGTGCCCGTGGTGCCTCACCGTCACCATCTCCACCACCTTCGTGTTCTACTCGATGACGCAGTGGAACATCTTGGAAGGGCGACTATTCCCGACGGGGAAGTGGCACCGTCGTGCGCTCGGCTGGGTGCGCGGCGGTTGGTTCACCATCGCGTTGATTGCTTGGTTGGGGCTCGTCCTTGCCATCGAATTGGTGCACTGGCTGCCCCGCTATCTCTAGTGGGTGATCGGTACACCAAGGGGGCGCGGTAGAGTCGTCGTTGTAGGCCGAACCCAACGTTTGAGAGGACATCGAAGTGAGCACTGCAGCTCCCGTCAAGATTGCCGTGACCGGCGCAGCCGGACAGATTTGTTACAGCCTCCTTTTCCGTATTGCCAGCGGCTCGCTGCTTGGTGATCGCCCCATCGAGCTACGACTGCTCGAAATCACCCCCGCGCTCAAGGCGCTCGAAGGTGTCGTGATGGAACTCGACGACTGCGCCTTCCCGAACCTCGTCAACATTGAGATTGGCGACGACCCGGAGAAGGTCTTCGACGGCGTCAACATGGCCATGCTCGTGGGCGCCATGCCGCGCAAGCAGGGCATGGAGCGTTCCGATCTGCTCTCCGCCAACGGCGCCATCTTCACCGCGCAGGGCAAGGCCCTCAACAAGGTTGCCGCCGACGACGTCCGCGTGCTCGTCACAGGCAACCCCGCCAACACGAATGCGCTCATCGCCATGACGAACGCGCCCGACATCCCGAATGATCGCTTCAACGCGCTCACCCGCCTCGACCACAACCGCGCCATCTCGCAGCTCGCCGCGAAGCTCGACGTGCCCGTCACCGAGATCACGAACATGACCATCTGGGGCAACCATTCCGCCACCCAGTACCCGGACCTGTTCAACGCCAAGGTTGGCGGCAAGTGCGCAGCCGACGCCGTGAACGACCAGGACTGGCTCGAGAACACCTTCATCCCGACGGTCGCCAAGCGCGGCGCTGCCATCATCGAGGCGCGCGGGTTGTCGTCGGCTGCCTCCGCCGCGAACGCCACCGTCGAGCACATGCACGACTGGGCGCTCGGCACGCCTGAGGGCGACTGGGTGTCCATGTCGGTCCCGTCCGACGGCTCCTACGGCGTGCCCGAGGGCCTCATCTCGTCGTTCCCCTGCACAGTGACCGACGGCAAGGTGGAGATCGTCCAGGGCATCGAGATCAACGAGTTCTCTCGCGCCAAGATCGACGCCTCCGTCGCCGAGCTGGAAGGCGAACGTCAGGCCGTGAAGGAACTGGGCCTCATCTGAGCGTTCCCCGACGGTAAGCGCCCCCGCAGCCAGTTGGTTGCGGGGGCGCTTGGCGTTTTGGGGTTCCGGGCCTGGCCATGCGTGCCCTTAGGTGGCAGTTTGTCGCCCAATGATGGGCCGGAAAGTGCCATCTAAGGGCGGCTCGTCGGAAATGGTGTTGTCCGTTTCGACGAGACCCTGGCACGAAGCATTACAGCGCTTCGACGATGGATGCATGTTGCCACGCACACCCATACCTCAAGCCCTACTCGACCTCCTCGCCGCGCAACGTGGCGCCATCTCGACCGCCCAGGCGATCAGCTGCGGACTCACACCGAAAGCGCTACGTCGCATCGCGCGTGAATGGACGACGCTCGCGCCGGGCTTACACATCGTCGGATCAGTCACCTGGCTGCCGTTCGCCCGGGCCGCGCTGTTGCGTGGCGGGTCGGATGCGGCCCTCGGCGGGGCGGCCGCGGCCCACGTGCTTGGCTTCGTCCAGGAGCCGCCGTCGACGATCACCGTGTGGAGCCAGCGCAGGCGTTCGCCCTTGACACATGGCAAGCTGCGGGCGGTGTACCGCAGGGGAGAGCGGCACGCATGGGGGCAACTACGGCGCACGTCGGCGGAAGCGACGCTGCTGGATCTCGCCGGTGAAGCCGACGAGTTCACGCTCGTCGAAGGCGTCACGCGCGCGTGTGCGCGTCGGGCAACCACTCCGTCGCGCTTACGCACGGCGCTTGAGGCGCGGGAGCGGCAGGTGCGTCGAGCGCTCATCGAGCAACTGTGCGACGCGGCCGAGGACGGCGTCGACAGTGTGCTCGAGTGGCTCTTTCACGAGCGAGTGCTGGTCGCGCACGGCTTCGATCTGCCCAGCAGGCAGGGGCGCAGCCCGCAGGGATATCGCGTCGATGTGTGGTTTGAGGATGTCGGGGTGCTCGCCGAGCTCGACGGGAGCAAGTTCCACGACGGCGACGCCGACGCCGTGCGCGACAACCGGCATGCCATAGAGCTGGGTGTGGTCACCCTTCGTTTCACGTGGCGACAAGTGCTGCGTGAGGCTTGTGCTGTGGCGCGAGCGCTGACGCAGGCGTTGCGTACACGCGGCTGGCAGGGATCTTGCCGGGCATGCCCGCGCTGTTAGGTGGCAGATCCGCGCCCGTCATCGGGCGACAAACTGCCACCTAATGCGCTGTTTAACCGGGAACGCACGTGTTGCCTGGTCCCCGTCGACGGGGACCAGGCAACACGTAGCGATGAGGATGGGTCTAGTGCTAGTGCTCCAGCGCACCCTCGGCCCCGGCCCCGGTCATGGAGCGCACCTCCATCTCGGCGCTCTGCGCCGCGAACGCGTCGCCGTCGGGCTTCACGACGGAGCCAAGCCAGCCGAGGAAGAATCCCAACGGCACCGACACGAGGGCGGGGTTATCCAGCGGGAACCACGCAAAGTCCATGTCGGGAAGCATCGCTGTGGGCGCGCCGGACACGGCGGGGGAGAAGATGATCAGCACCAACGCGCTGATGAGCCCGCCGTAGATAGACCACAGCGAGCCCGCCGTCGAGAACTTCTTCCAGTACAGCGAGTACAAGATGGATGGCAGGTTCGCCGACGCGGCGATGGCGAACGCGAGCGCCACCAGGAACGCGACGTTCATCTCCTTCGCCGCGATACCGCCGACGATGGCCAGCACGCCACTCGCCACCGACGTGATCCGCGCCACCTTCACTTCTTGCCCAGGATCAGCCTTGCCGTCCTTCATCACAGAGTTGTAAATGTCGTGCGCGAACGACGCGGACGCAGTGATGGTGAGACCCGCGACGACGGCGAGGATCGTCGCGAATGCCACCCCTGCGATCACCGCCATGAGGATCTCGCCACCGAGGTGGAAGGCCAGTGCCGGGGCAGCCGCGTTGGCGCCACCAGGCATGCTCTTGATGGCGTCGGGGCCGACGAGCCACGCTGCACCGTAGCCGAGCACCATCGTCATCAGGTAGAAGGCGCCAATGAGGATGATGGCCCAGGTCACCGACTTGCGGGCTTCCTTCGCCGTCGGCACGGTGTAGAAGCGCATCAGCACGTGCGGCAGGCCCGAGGCACCGAGCACGAGTGCCAGCGAGAGCGAAATGAAGCCGGGGATGTTCGAGCCGTACTTGCCCATCGGATCCAGGATCTTCTCGCCGATCCCGCTCTCCGATGCGTTGTGCGTCTCGACGGCCTTCGACAGCAACTCAGAGATGTTGAATCCGGTGCTGACGAGAATCCAGAGGGTCATGATGAGCACGCCGGCGATGAGGAGTACCGCCTTGATCATCTGCACCCAGGTGGTTCCCTTCATGCCGCCGATGAGCACGTAGGCCACCATCAAAACACCGACGATGGCGATCACCAGGCTCTGCTGCATCCCGCCTTCAATGCCGAGCAAGAGCGACACGAGGCCACCCGCCCCCGCCATCTGGGCCAGTAGGTAAAAGAATGACACGGCGAGTGTGGACAGTGCCGCCGCCATACGCACCGGCTTTTGACGCATGCGGAAGCTGAGTACGTCGGCCATGGTGTAGCGGCCAGTGTTGCGCAGTGGCTCAGCGACGAGCAGCAGCGCCACCAGCCAAGCCACGAAGAAGCCGATGG
The DNA here is from genome assembly GCF_947255005.1 of uncultured Tessaracoccus sp. GTDB lineage: Bacteria > Actinomycetota > Actinomycetes > Propionibacteriales > Propionibacteriaceae > Arachnia. Next base: position 16,863 of record NZ_CAMYFI010000001.1, read on the forward strand.
AATACAGGAAGCCGTCGTAGCCGGTCAGCGCGACGGCGCCGACGATGCCCAGGAACGATGCGGCGGAGAGGTAGTCACCCGCGATGGCGAAACCGTTTTGCGTGCCGGAGAACTGCGCGCCGCCGGTGTAGAAATCTCCTGACTTCTTCTTGTGGCTCCCGCTCGTGACACGCACCACGACGAACAATGTGACGACGACGAAAGCAACGAAGATGGAGATATTAATGACGGGGTTGCCCACCTGGGATTCAAGCAGAGGCATCATCGCGCGCTCCTCTCCAGCTGCTCACGAAGCTCTTCCGCCAGGGGATCCACCTTGTGGTTCATATGGCGGATGTAGAGCCACGTGATGAGGAAGGTGGTGACGAACTGTAGGAAGCCCATGATGAATCCGATGTTGATGGAACCCACGACGCGGATGGACATGAAGTCTTGCGCCAGAGTGGACAGCAACACGTAGAGCGCGTACCAAATGAAGAAGGCAGCGGTCATGGGGAACGCGAACCCGCGGAACACCTTCTTGAGGTGGGCGAACTCGGCTGAGTTCTGGACGCGTTGGAACTCCTCAGTCGGAATGGTTCCCCTCGGTTCACCGTGGGGAGACGGTTGTTGGTCGGTCATGCGGTGACTCCTTTGTGCCGCTCGTGGCCGGTTGATTGCAACGAGGATGCACGAAGATCGGTCACATGACAAGGGCTCCGGTAGAAATCGTGTCAGTCATCAGTGAGCAGGGGGCGTCGATTGCGGAATGCAATAGGCTAAGCGCATGTCTGACTTGGTTCTCTCGCTGTGGTGCCCTGACAGGTCTGGGCTAATCCACGCCATGACTGCTGGCGTTGTCTCGGTGGGCGGCAACATCGTCGAGATGCAGCAGTTCGCGTCGCCGGATTCCGGGCAGTTCTTCGCCCGCGTGGAAGTGCAGGGGGCGGCTGCGCCCGAGCTGGAGAGCGCCATTCATGAAGAGATGGAGCGGTATCAGGCAACATTTCGGGTCGACGTGGTTGGGCGGGAGGTGCGAACGCTCATCCTCGCATCGAAGGCAGGGCACGCCGTCAACGACCTCCTGTTCCGCTCACACTCCGGCGCGCTGCCCATCGACGTGTTGGCGGTGATGGCGAACCACGACGTGCTCGCGCCCTTGGCGGAGTTCTACGACGTGCCCTTCACTCACCGATATGTGTCACCGGAAACGAAGGCGCAGTTTGAGGCTGAGGTGCGCCAGTTCGTCATCGAGCACGACGTTGAGCTGGTGGTGCTGGCGCGCTACATGCAGATTCTCAGCCCCGAATTGTGTGAGTTCCTCGCTGGGCGCGCCATCAATATTCACCATTCGTTCCTGCCCGGCTTCAAGGGGGCGAATCCCTACCGGCAGGCGCATAATCGTGGGGTGAAATTGATTGGGGCGACGGCGCACTTCGTCACCAGTGACCTCGATGAGGGCCCGATCATCGAACAAAATGTCACCAGGGTTGACCACTCGATGAATGTGTCCAAACTTGTCAGTAAAGGGCAGACGCAGGAATCCCAGACGTTGGCTGAGGCGGTGCGGCTGTTTGCAGAACACCGGGTATTGTTAGACGGTGACCGGACCGTGATTTTCCGGTAATGATTGCATGGCATTAGATATCGCGCTCATCGCGCTCTTCATCCTCATTGGTGGCACCTTCGCGGCCGCCGAAATGGCACTCGTCTCTCTTCGCGACTCTCAGGTTCGTCAGCTCAGCACGCGCGGACAACGTGGACAGGCCATCGAGAAACTCACCGCTAATCCAAACAACTTCCTCTCTGCTGTACAAATTGGGGTTACCGTCTCGGGCTTCCTGTCGGCATCCTTCGGTGCCTCGGCGATTGCCCCACGCGTCGCTCCGTGGCTGGTGTCGTGGGGTGTTCCCTCCAGGCTCGCGGACACGCTGGCCCTCGTCGGGTTGACGCTCGTGATCGCCTACTTCTCCATCGTCGTTGGCGAATTGACGGCCAAGCGCCTCGCCATGCAGCGTGCCGAGTCGTTTTCCTTGATGCTGGCACCCATGGTTGCCGGCATTGCGACGCTGATGCGTCCGGTGATCTGGCTCCTCGATGTGTCAACGAACGCGCTGGTGCGCGTGCTCGGCGGCGACCCCCAACAGGCGAGGGAAGTCGTCACCGACGAGGAGTTGCGGCAGATGGTGTCGAGCTCCGAAACTCTCGGCGACGAGGAACGTCGCATCGTCGATGAGGTGTTCCAGGCCGGTGAGTTGAGTCTCCGCGAGGTGATGGTGCCTCGCACCGAGGTCGACTTTCTGCCCGCCGATATGCCCATCCAAAAGGCCTACCGAGAGGTGCGTGGGGCACCGCGTTCTCGCTACCCGGTGACGGACGGATCGGCCGACAAGGTGATCGGATTCTTGCATGTGCGCGACCTGATGGACGTGGAGGGAACCGCGCGGGGTGGCGACGTGCGCAGCATCGTGCGCCCCATCCTGCACCTGCCAGAAACCATGCGCATTCTCCCCGCAATGACTGCCATGCGGAAGGGAAGCATGCACATTGCCGTCGTACGCGACGAGTACGGCGGCACGGCGGGTATCGTCACCATGGAAGATCTCATGGAGGAATTGATCGGCGACATCACCGACGAATACGACGTGCCGGAGCCGCGGGCACATCTGCAGGTGAACCAATTCGACGGACTCGCCACCATCGAGGAGTTCGCCGACGCCACGGGTTTCGTGATCCCTGAGGGGCCGTACGATACCGTCGCTGGTTACTTCATGTCGGTGTTGGGTGCGCTGCCTCAGGTGGGCTCGCGTATTTGCGTCGGGCTCCAGCCGAGCCAGATGCCTGCGGAGCCAATCACCGTCAATTTCACATTCGAGGTGACGGAGATGGATGGCAGGCGGGCCGCTTGGTTCTCTGTGCGCAGGGAAGATTCCCATGCTTGACGACGGTTCAGAGCTGCTGACGGGTCCGAACGTGGGTGATCTGCTCAAAGCGGCGGTGCGTCATGCGGGCGGTGAGCTGGTGAGCTGGAGCCTGGATCACGTCGATCAAGCCCCGGAGCAGTACACCACCGCTACCTATATGGCGAAGGTCCTCTGGCCGCACGGTGAGCGGGACGAGCTACTCGGTGTGTCGGCGCGCTCGGGCGGGCAGACCACGCCGTCGGACGCGAACGCGCAGATTTTCAACGACGGTAACCGCCGCGTCGCGGTGTGGCTCTACCCCAACGACCCCGATCTGCCGGGCCTTGCTCGGGCGGCCTTCCCCGATCGAATGGCGGAGGTGTTGAACCAGGGGAAGGTATTCGCACGCCCTATCACCGGCGAGCAGCTTTCGCTGTCCATGATTGGCTACCGACCGCGGCGTCGGGCCGTAGTCAAAGTAGTGGCGGAGTCGCAGGTGTTCTATGTGAAGGTGCTGCGGGAGCGGCTCTTCCCCGACGTGCACCACAAGCACGCACTGCTCCTCGACGCAGGCCTACCCGCCCCTGAAGTGGCGATGACCACGCCCGACTACCTGCTCGTGACTCGCGAGTTGCCGGGCACGTCGCTGGCGCGAGCGATCTTCGAGCCGGGCGACCCGTGCCAGGCGGAAGAGCTCATCGCCATGCTCGACGCCATGCCGCCTGCCGTCTCGCAACTGCACCGTCGCCCGCCGTGGTCGGACGCGGTGGAGCATTACGGGCGCCTCGTCGTCGCGCCGCTGCCAGCCCTCACCGATGAGGTGCGGTGGACGGTGCGCCACATTGAGCGTGGGCTTGAGCATTGTCCTCTGGGCGACGAGCCCACGCACGGTGACTTTCATGAAGGCCAGGTGCGCGTCGACGGCGGGCGGGTCGTCGGCATTCTCGACGTGGACACCGTCGGGCCCGGGCGGAGGGCTGATGACCTCGCGTGTCTCGTTGGGCACCTCATGACGATTCAGCGCATGAATGCGCAGCAAACAGCCAAGCTGCAGGACATTTTGACGCGCTGGGTAGGGGTGTTTGATAAGCGCGTCGACCCGGTGGAGCTACGCCTGCGTGCGGCGGCGGTGATTCTGTCGCTCGCGACGGGCCCGTATCGCAGCCAGGAACCCGACTGGGAGCACCAGACCCGCCAGATGGTGCGCTCCGCCTCCGACCTGGTCCGCCAGGTGGTGTAGACCGTGCCGCCGGGCGTGCCGCAGGCGGTTGAGTAGCCGCCAGAGGCGGCGTATCGAAACCGGAGCGAGATGAGTTCGACTCGCGGGCTGCGCCCGCGGCTCAATCATCGGGGAGGGCCACCCAGGTGGTTGAGTAGCCCGCGTAGCGGGCGTATCGAAACCAGGTCAAGACATCGTCGACGTTACGCTTAGGTAACGATTCGATGTCGATGGGTGCGCGCGGGCGTGCAAAGTACTACGCTCGGGGCGCCCTTTGACACGCCCCTCAGGAGGAAACCAGTGAAGAAGATCACTCAGTTGGGCGCACTTGCAGCAGCGTCGCTCCTTGCACTCAGCGCATGTGCCCAGCCCCCGGCCGAAACCACGAACGCCAGCCAGACCCCCGCCGCTTCCGGCGACGCTAGCGCCTCGTCGGGTGGTTCCGACGGCAAGGGCAGCGCCGAGAAGTTCAAGGCCTGCATGGTCTCTGACTTCGGAGGATTCGACGATAAGTCCTTCAACGAAACCTCGTACAACGGGCTCATGAGGGCCAAGGATGAGCTTGGCATCGAGACCGGACAGATCGAGTCGAATGCCGAGAGCGAGTACGCCGGCAACATCCAGTCGCAGATCAGCGCTGGCTGCAACATGATCATCACCGTCGGTTTCGCGCTGTCGAAGGCGACGGAAGCCGCGGCCAAGCAGAACCCGGACATCGACTTCGCCATCGTCGACTTCGGCTCCTTCGAGGGAGTCAAGAACGCCAAGGGACTCCTGTTCGACGCGGCCCAGCCCGGCTTCCTCGCCGGATACTCCGCAGCAGCAATGACCAAGTCTGGCAAGGTTGGCACCTTCGGCGGCGCACCGTATCCCACGGTTACCATCTTCATGACCGGCTTCGCGCAGGGTGTGAAGTACCACAACGAACAGAAGGGCACCAACGTCCAGGTGCTCGGCTGGCAGGATGACAAGCAGGACGGCACGTTCATCGGTGGCAACGATCCGTTCGGCGACATCCCCGCCGGCAAGAACACCGCGAATACCCTCATTTCGCAGGGCGCCGACATCATCATGCCGGTTGCAGGCCCCGCGGGCCAGGGCGCGCTGCAGGCCGCCCAGGAGACCAAGGGCAAGGTCAACGTGGTCTGGGTTGACACCGACGGCTACATCTCGGCACCCGAGTACAAGGACGTCGTCATCACCTCGGTGGAGAAGGCGATGGACGTGGCTGTGTTCGATGTGATTCAGCAGTCGATGAAGGGTGAGTTCAGCTCCGACGAATACATCGGCACGCTCGAAAACGAGGGTGCGAAGCTCGCACCGTTCCACGACTTCGAGTCGAAGATGCCCGACGGCCTCGCCGACGAGCTGAAGGAACTCCAGACGAAGATTGTCGCTGGCGAGATCAAGGTTGCATCTCCGCTCAACAACCAGTGACAATGCAGTAATAACTTGGGAGGGGTACCTGCCTCGGGTGCCCTTCCCAAGTCATGTAGGCGCTCAGGCGCCACGTGCGGCCATCCGCTACGATCATCGACGGCGCCAACGACGGCCAGGAGGAACCTTGAGCACTGCCGCAACCGACACCGCCCCGGTGCTGCACCTCGACGGCATCACGAAACGATTCGGTAATTTCGTCGCAAACGACTCCATCACCCTCGACATCGTTCCTGGGCGAATCCACTGCTTGCTGGGGGAGAATGGCGCCGGCAAATCGACACTGATGAACGTGCTCTTCGGGCTCCTCGAAGCCGACGGCGGCGAGGTCCGCGTCGGTGACGAAGCCCTGCGCGTCCACGGCCCTAGACAGGCGATGGACGCTGGCATCGGCATGGTGCACCAGCACTTCATGCTCATCCCGGTGTTCACCGTCGCGGAGAACATGGTGCTGGGGCGCGAAACCGGGTCGGCCGGCATGCTGGACCTCAAACGCGCACGTCAGCAGGTCAAGGAACTCTCCGAGCGATACCGACTACACGTCGACCCGGACGCCCTGGTTGAAGACCTTCCCGTCGGCATCCAGCAGCGCGTCGAAATCCTCAAAGCGCTCGCGGGGGGAGCTCAGTACCTCATCTTCGACGAACCCACCGCGGTGCTGACACCGCAGGAAATCGACGAGCTCATGGACGTGATGCGGGCGCTGCGCGACGAAGGCCGCGCCATCGTCTTCATCACCCACAAGCTGCGCGAGGTGCGGGAGGTGGCCGACGACATCACCGTCATCCGTCGAGGCAAAGTGGTGGGCTCGGCCGATCCCAGCGCCTCCGAAGCGGAGTTGGCGTCGATGATGGTCGGCCGCCCCGTCACACTCCAAGTGGAGAAGGAACCGGCCCAGCCAGGGGAGGACCGCCTCGTCCTCGAACACGTCTCGATCGCCGCACCGTCGGGTGCCGTCGCCGTCGATGATTTGTCGCTCACCGTGCGCGGCGGAGAGATCGTCTGCCTCGCAGGCGTGCAAGGCAACGGCCAGTCTGAACTCGCCGCCGGCCTGCTCGGCACCCTGCCCATCGCGACGGGAACCGTCACCCTCGACGGGGTGGACATCACGCACGCGAAGCCTCGCAGAACGATCGATGCGGGCCTGGGCTTCGTGCCGGAAGACCGACGCCGCGACGGTTTCGTCGGGGAATTCTCCGTTGCACAGAACCTCGTCATTAATAATCTGGACGCGTTCTCCAAGCACGGCAACCTCGAATTGGGGAAGATCGCCGACAACGCCATCCAGCGCGTCGAAGAGTTCGATATCCGCACGACGTCGACGTCGTCGCCGCTCAACTCACTGTCGGGTGGTAACCAGCAGAAGGTGGTGCTCGCCCGCGAGCTGTCGCGCGACCTCAGTCTGCTGCTGGCAAGCCAACCCACCCGTGGCGTCGATGTCGGTGCCATCGAATTCCTACACAAGCGCATCGTCGAGGAGCGCGACAAGGGCACCGCGGTGCTGATCGTCTCCACCGAGTTAGAAGAGGTGGAGTCGCTCGCCGACCGAATCGCGGTAATGTACCGCGGCAAGATCGTCGGCGTAGTGCCTTCCAACACATCCAGAGAGGTGCTCGGCTTGATGATGGCCGGTGTCAGCTACGACGATGCCATCGCCGGACAAGGCGACGACGCCACTGCGGCGAGAGGGGTGGAAACCGGTGAGTGACAACGAAACTCGCGAGCCGCGCGCTGCAAAGAGTTCCAAACCGAGAGCGCCGTGGGCCGCGTGGCTCAATTCCGCCGCGGTCACGTTCTGGGCCTTGGTGCTGGCGTTCCTCGTCGGTTCCATCGTGATGATTGTGCTCGACCCGGAGGTTGCCTCCAAGTGGGCGTACTTCTTCGCCCGCCCCGGCGACGCGCTCGGCGCGTCGTGGGAGAAAATGGCGACGACGTACTCGGCGCTCGTGCAAGGCGCATTCGGGTCGTGGGTGGCCTTCACGAAAACGACGGCGCAAGCCACGCCGCTGATCTTCGCGGGCCTGGGCGTCGCGTTGGCGTTTCGCGCGGGGCTGTTCAACATCGGTGGCCAGGGCCAGGCCATCATGGGTGCGGTTTGGGGAGCGTTTATCGGCTTCACGGTGAAGGGCCTTCCGCTGATCCTGCACCTGCCGCTCGTCATCCTCGTGGGCGTCACGTGCGGCATGCTGTGGGGCGGCATCGTCGGCTTCTTGAAAGCCAAAACCGGTAGCCACGAGGTGATCGTCACGATCATGCTCAACTACGTCGCGGTGTTCATGATGCAGTACCTCATGCAGCAGCGCGCCTTCATGGATCCGGGGCGAAACGACCCAATCGGCCCGCAGTTGCCCTGGTCGGCCACCCTTCCCCGCATCGACGGCACCCGCCTCCACCTGGGCTTTTTGTTGGCTTTGATCTGCGTTGGGCTCATCTGGTGGCTCCTCGAACGCACCACGCTCGGGCTGCGGATTCAGGCCGTCGGCCTCAACCCCCATGCCGCCGCGACGGCCGGCATGAATGTGTCGCAAGTGACCATCGTCACGATGGCGCTCGCCGGCGCGCTCGCAGGCATGGCGGGCGTGAACGCGGTCACCGCCCCAGAGATGCTCACCAGTTACCCCACCCAGCTGTCGGCGGGCATCGTCGGGGCCATCGGTTTCGACGCCATCACCGTCGCACTGCTCGGGCGCTCGCGCCCGCTGGGTGTGCTGTTCGCCGGGCTGCTGTTCGGTGCGCTCAAGGAAGGTAGCGTGCACATGCAGATCCACGCCAACACGCCGTCGGACTTGGTGAATCTCATCCAGGCGCTCATCGTGCTGTTCGTGGCGGCTCCCGCATTCGTGAAATGGCTCCTGCCGTTCCTGCGTGAGCGCAAAGTGAAGGTCGTGAAAGAGGAGGCGGTGACGGCATGACCACCACGTCGGTTTCCCCCAACGCGGTCAGCGCAGACACCAACGTCGAATCGGCGGAGAAGCGCCGCCACCGGTTGTCCTCCGGTGCGCTGATCGCCATCGTCGGGTTGCTTCTGCTGATCGGCGGCGTGACTTCCCGCGGCGTCTCGCAGATCGCGCTATCCGATGTGCTCGACGAGGTGCAGCTGCCGACGCTGTCCGTCCCGGCCGTGCCGGTGACGGTGTTTTGCGCCGTGGTGATGCTGTTTGTCGGCGCTTTTTTCCTGACGCGGAAGGTCCCTAAGCCCTGGTCGACGCTGCTCGGCACGCTGGCCGGCATCGCGCTGTTCGTCGGGTTTATCGTCTGGTCGGCTGCGGACGCGCCGCTGCCGTTCACGCTCACGAACCAGCTCAACGGCACGCTGCAGTACGCCACCCCCATCGTGCTCGGCGCGTTGTGCGGTGTGTTGTCCGAGCGCGCAGGTGTGGTGAACGTCGCCATCGAAGGGCAGATGCTGACGGCCGCGTTCACCGCGAGTGTCATTGCCGGGCTCACGCAGAATCTGTGGGCGGCCATGTTCGCCGCGGTGCTTGCAGGCGTGCTTTCTGCGCTGCTACTGGCCCTGTTCACGCTCAAATACCTGGTTGACCACGTGGTGCTCGGCGTGGTGGTGAACCTACTCGCGACGGGCTTCACCGGGTTTATGTACGAGCAGCTAGTGAAGGGCTCGTCGAACCTGAACTCCGTCTCCGTCATGATGCCGGTCGAGATCCCGGTGGTCAGCAAGATCCCGTTCCTCGGCCCTATCCTGTTCGTCCAACGCCCGCTCACGTACATCGCGGTGATCGCGGTGGTGTTCGTGTGGTTCATGCTCTACAAAACGAAGTGGGGGCTGCGTGTGCGTGCGGTGGGTGAACACCCGCACGCAGCGGACACTGTCGGCATCGACGTCATCCGCACCAAGTTCCAATCCGTGGTGCTCGGCGGCGTCTTTGCGGGCTTTGGCGGTGCGTTCTTCACGATTGGTAGCTCGGGCGCGTTCCAGACGACGGGCGTCACCGCTGGCAACGGTTTCATCGCGCTCGCAGCGGTGATTATGGGGCGATGGCACCCGGTGCTGGCGGCCTGCATGGCGTTGTTCTTCGGCTTCTCGAGGCAGCTCGCGCAGACGCTGAGCCCGTTGAATACCCCCATGCCGGGCGACTTCCTCTCCGCACTGCCGTACCTCATCACGATCGTCGCCGTTGCCGGGCTGATCGGCCGGGTGCGGCCTCCTGCCGCCGACGGCGAGCACTATGAGAAGAGCCACTGATGATCGACTGGGATACCCTTCTCGCCGAGGCCAAACGCATGACGAAATTCTCGTACGTGCCCTATTCCGAGTACCCAGTGGGAGCGGCGGCGTTCGTCGACGATGGCCGCATGGTCTCGGGGTGCAACGTGGAAAACGCTAGCCTGGGCATGACGCTTTGCGCTGAGTGTGGTTTGATCTCTGAGCTGTGGAAGTCGGGTGGCGGCAAGCTCGTCGCGTTCCTCTGCGTCAACAAGCTGGGCGAACTCATCATGCCGTGCGGCCGTTGTCGTCAGCTGCTCCACGAGCATGCGGGGGAGGGCCTCGTCGTGCGCACGCCAGAAGGCGATCTCCCTTGGGTGCAGGTGCTGCCGCAGGGGTTTGGGCCGAACGACCTCGAGCGAGTGCGTAGCTAGGAGACCCTGCCGCTCGACATATCGGTTTGACCTCCTGGCGTCGTATAATGCCCCCTATGGATTTCCGAGTGGATTGGTCGGTGCTGAGTGAGGCCAGGGGACGCCTTGAAACGATTTCCAACGTCGCGTCGTCGGCATCTCAGACGATGCGCATCCACCGTGTCTCGGATGCTCTCCCCGGTTCTATGAGCGCGGGACGTGCCGCGTCCCTCGACTCGGAGTTCCAGACTTCTTCCCGACAGATCGTCAGTCAGCTCGAGACGCACGCCCAAGCAATGGGGGAGACCGCCAGCGCGTATGAGCAGTGTGAGCAGCGGGCGTGTCAAGAGGTTGAGTCATTCTTTGGGGGCATCTGATGCAGTGGGGTGACGGACTCCGGGCGCAACCCAGCGAGCTGTCGGCGCAAGCTGCCGACCTCCGCTCCACATCGAGAACGCTCGGTGAGGTGAGCGACGGGCTACGTTCCCTCGACGTAGGTCAATGGCAGGGCCGTGCCGCGGAGGCTGAACATAAGCGACGAGAACGCCAATGCGAAGCGATCGACAGACAGATCAAACAACTGGATCCGATCGCCGAGGCACTGGAGACAGCAGCATCGTCGTTGAGCGATATCCAGGATGCTCAACGCCGCACAGTCGACAAAGCCCACCGGTGGCAGTTCGAGATCGGAGACTGGGGGTGGATCACCGACGTCGCAGGGTTCAATATCGATCCCCGGCGCCCGTTCGTGCGTGCTGGTCTCGCCGCGTCAGTAGTGTCGCTCACGTTCCGGCTGAATACGACCGATGGCAAGTTGGCGGCCAAGCTGTTGTGGCAGGACGGGCTGGGTGATCTCCGCGAACTGGGTGCGGGGATTCGCGATGGCGTGGAAGACGCCATCGACTGGACGGGGGATCGCATTGAAGACGGGCTCTCCTGGGCATCCGATCAGTGGGATGAGCACGTCCAGCCACGTATCGATGCTGCTGGCGCGGCTTGGGACCGGCTGAAGGATGGCATCGACAATCCTCCCCAGTGGTTTACGGATTGGGTTGAGGACGGAAAGCCCCCGTACATCTCGCAGGTGGGTGGCGAAGCCATCACCGTAGCGGCACGCGGAATTGGTGTCATCGCTAACGCGATTACGGGTGAAGACCAGCACATTGCCGACGACGGACTGCCATGGACAGGTGATACGCGAGTGGCCGGAAAGGGCGAAATCGCCGGCATCAATGACCTCATGGACATCACTATGGATGCCTATAACCGGGGGGACGCTGATCGCAACTCGGTGACCGTGACGGCCGTGGTCGGCGCGGATGGCCAGGTTCGATACATTGCATCGATTCCAGGCACCGCGGAAAAGATGTTTACCAAGGCTGGTTGGGGAGGCGCGCCGTCGGGCCTGGACTGGTCCGCCAACTTCGCCCACATTGGGGAAGGACCGACTGCTGCGACGCAGGGTGCCGCCGACGCGGTCCAGCAAGCCATCCAGCAAGACATCGAGTACCGCCGCCAGCGCGGCTTGCCGGTGCCCGAGGGCAAGCCGGAACTCCTGCTCACTGGCCACTCGCAGGGCGGCATCATCGCTGGTCAGATGATCACTTCGTCGCATTATCTGGATGGCTATGACGTGAAAGGCATCGTGAGTGCTGGATCGCCCACGGAGACCCTCAACATGGACCGCAGCGTGCCCGTCACTAATTTCCAGACGCAGTACGATCCGATCCCGAGAGCCGATCTCGACGGCAGGCGCGTCAACGGCTCGGTCGATCCCACATCGAACGTTACGAACATCACCATGCCCCATTCGGGCCAGAATGGGCCGGGCGACTACTTGCCGACGTACACTCACCAACAGACCACCTATCAGCAAGATATTGCGACTCTCAGCAGCGGCCAGGGAAGTCCTGAGAATGTGGCGGCAGTGCGTCAACTCGATGAGCAATACCGCCACTTTCTGCACGGGGACACGACGACCTACAAGACGCAGTTCGGACGGGAGTACCGTTGATGACCTCCACGATGCACACCGAGGGGCCGCTGCGCGTCGGGTTGGTCGGTCAGCAGGCTTGGGCAAGCGCAACCGAACTCATCACGGGCCCAGAGCTGCCGCATGTCGACGAGGACCTGCGCGATGATTGGGCGGCCGCCGGCATAGAAACCCCAGCCGGCCTCGACCCCCAGTGGGGGATCGCTCTGGAACTCACCCGCACCGCGAAGATCGCTCTCCAGCTGGTGTCGCAGTACGCAGATGTCGTGTTCGAATCATCCCTGCTCGTTGGCAACCAGGACTGCGTCGCTATCACTCAGCGGTGCAAAGTTGAGGATGGGCCGGATGGGCCGGAGGTTGTCGGCGCGCATCCCATGATCGAGGTCGCCTTGGCCCCCACCGCCCAGATATGGAGCCTCATTCGTCGCGTACTGCCGCCGCTCGACGACGCCCGTGCGACGCCGATCCGTCCCGGTGCGGGATATGAGCCCATCGTTGTTGTGCTCGAGAATGTCCCGGATTCCCTACGAGACGATCCTTCGGCCTTGCTTCGCAGGGTTCCTGATATGCCGGATCTTCCCGACGATGCTCGTGATGCACTGCACCCCGAGGCGAGTGTATTTGCGATTGGTATGGCAGAGTTCCCCGACGGCACCCATCACTTCAACGACGCGTGGTCCATTGGAGCACGCGGCCTTTACCATATGGTGCCCGGCCAGCCGGGAATCGTTCGCGTACCTGCTGGCCATCTTGGCGGGAGCCTCATCCATCAGTTGGCTGATTTGACGAATGGACGGGCATGAACGCCGTCGCGCGACGTTGGGTCATACTGGCTGCGACAGGAGGTGTACTCACCATGGGACTCTCTGGCTGTAGTGGCAGCCGCGAAACGGAACCTGACGAGACCGACTTGAATCAGCAACTCGTCGACGCTATCGAGCGAATCAACGGAGTTACTGCAACGAGCGAGTTCACCTACACGCTCGTGGGAATGTTTTTCTCGAAGAACGGATGGATCTCGGGCCGCGTCGATACCGACGCTACGTCTCGCGATGAGCTCCGCAGCATACTCGACGAGGTGGGGCGAGCTATCGTCGAGGTGCACCGAGGCAACTACCGCAACATTGAGCGGGTGACGATTGACGTCGTGGCAGCAGATCAGAAGCAGTCTCTCCGGTTTAAGGACGTCATTGACAAAGCCGTTGTGAGCGTGGATGACATCGCCGATTTCTACGGCATTCCCCGGCATTGATGCGTTGCAGGCTCACCCGCAGGTAACGCGTGTCGACGTTGTCGGAGCGCAGGGCTAGGCTGACGCGTATGGACATGGAACAGTTGAAGGCCTTGCCGAAGGTGGCCCTGCACGAGCACCTCGACGGTGGGCTGCGAGGGCAGACCGTCATTGATCACCTCGGCGACATCGGTCACGAGGTGCCCTGCCTGGATGCCGACACCCTGGAAGGTTGGTTCTTCGAGCAAGCCGACTCGGGCTCGCTCACGTCCTACCTGCAAACGTTCGACTACACCGTCGCGGCCATGCGCAACCGCGAGCACCTCATGCGTGTTGCGAAGGAGGCCGTCGAAGACCTGGCCGCCGACGGCGTCGCCTACGCAGAGCTACGGTGGGCGCCCGAGCAGCACGTCACACGCGGTCTCACGGTCGAGCAGGCGGTCGAAGCCGTGCGCGACGGCATCGCCGACGGCGTCGCAGCGGCGCAGGCCGACGGGCGCCCGATCACCGCGCGACAGATCCTCACCTCGATGCGCCACGGTGAACCGACGTGCGACATCGCGCAGCTCGCCCTCGACTTCCGCGACGATTCCGTCGCTGGCTTCGACATCGCAGGCGCGGAGGACGGCTTCCCCTGCACTCGCTTCGCAAAGGCCTTCGAGCACCTGCGTCGCAACAACTTTCCGTTCACGATTCACGCCGGTGAGGCGGTCGGCTCGAAGTCTGTGTTCGAGGCGATTCAGGTGTGCGGGGCGCGCCGGATCGGCCACGGTGTGCGCATCGTCGAAGACATCGACCTCACCGGCGAGCAGCCCGCGCTGGGGCGCCTCGCGCAGTACGTGCTCGACCAGCAAATCATGCTCGAGGTGTGCCCGACGTCGAACCTGCAAACAGGTATCGCAGATTCCATCGAACAGCACCCCGTCGGGCTGCTGTTCGACCTGGGCTTCAACATCTCCATCAACTGCGACAACCGCCTGATGTCCGGCACCTCCATGAGCCGCGAGTTCGCCCGCGTCTCCGAGGCCTTCGGCTGGGGCGTGGATGACTTCGAGCGCATCACCGTCGATGCGCTTCAGGCGTCGTTCCTGCACCACGACGAGAAGCTCGACCTGCTCGAGCGCGTCATCCTGCCTGGCTATGGCCACTGACGAACTGGTGGCGGCGGCCGACGGGTCGTCGCTCAGCAATCCGGGACCGGCCGGCTGGGCCTGGTACATCGATGACACCTGCTGGGCGGCTGGTGGCTGGGAGCGCGGCACGAACAACATGGGTGAGCTCATGGCGGTGCTGCAATTGCTGCAATCCACCGCGAACAGCCCGCGCCCACTGAAGGTGCTGTGCGACTCGCAGTACGTCATCAACTCGATCACGAAATGGATGGCAGGTTGGAAGCGTAAAGGGTGGAAGAAAGCCGACGGCAAACCCGTCCAAAACGTTGAGCTCATGAAGGCCATCGACGAGGCCATGCGAGGCCGCAGCGTGTCGTTCGAGTGGGTGAAGGGGCACGCGGGGCATCGCCTCAACGAGGCCGCCGACGCCCGAGCTCGTGCCGTTGCCGAAGCGTTCCAATCCGGCCGTCGCCCAGACGTCGGGCCAGGCTTCGACGGCGCTCCCGCCTGCAGCTCGGAGTCGGCCTTCGAAGTTGGGCAGTGTGAGGAAGAACCCGACTTGCTCACCGTCGCGGCGGAAACGGCGCCCACGAACCGCACGCCTGGCACGGCATCGTCCAGAATCAAGGGCGAGCTGTTAGCGCTCACCAAGAAGCTCGTCTCCGACGAAGTGCGCACCGACGAGACCAAACTGAGCAAGTTGCTGCACCCCGACGTGATCTCGCACTCGGCAGATGGACAGGTCGTCGACGCAACGTATGGCGCCTGGAAACCGCTCGATGACAAGGGCTTCGAGGTGCTCGGCATCGATCAGTACGCCGACGGCGTGGTGGGCATGCGCTGGCAGCAGCGCACCAAACTGCGATTCAACCTGTGGCAGCGCACGGGCGGCGGCTGGAAGCTGCGCTTCGCGCAGGTCACGAAGCGCTGACAGCGGCTCAGCGGTGCGTCCACCGCTGAGCGGCTGAGATGGGCCGAGCAGGCCCGGCGCGCGTCACGAGCGTGAGATAGACCGTCGCAACGACGGCGATCCACCCCGCCATGACGGCCGGAATCAGGAAGATCCCGGCCATGTCGGCCAGCGTGTAGTGCTCCTGCTGTTCCGGGGCACCGAGAAAGTACGTCACCTGATAGGCGACAATCCCGCCGATGATGCCGATCACGAACATCGTGATCGTCCATATTGTGCCGAAGCGCGGATCACGCTTCGGGTGCTCGAGAGAAATCAACAGCCCAGCCAACCAGATGACACCGCCGGCGATCCCTGCTCCGAGGAGATGACCTTTCGCCAGGAGCTGTTGCAGCCCCCACTCAACGCCGAACAGCAACGTGAACGCCAGGCCCACCCACACAGCGACGAGCAACACCAGCAGTCGAACGATGTGTCGCATACCTTCGAGCATATGGGCAACCTGGGTTCAGGAGCCGCATCCCCGTCTTCCGCGCCTGGCAACGCGAGCTGCCCTTTCCCGCACCCCAAGCGCCTGCAGCGACTAGCATCACGAGTGTGAACCAGTTCCAGGAAACACTTGGCTTGCCCCTTCGCCACGCGGGAAAGGTTCGTGAGCTGTACGACATCCATGTCGACGGGCGCCCCTGCGTGCTGATGGTAGCCACCGACAACATCTCGGCCTTCGATCACATCCTGCCCACCCTCATCCCCAACAAAGGCGCCGTGCTGACGAAGCTCAGCTCGTGGTGGTTCAAGCAGCTCCCCGACGTTGCAAACCACCTTGTCACCGATGAGGTTCCCGACGAAGTTGCGGGCCGAGCGGTGATCGTCGAGCGCCTCGACATGGTGCCGGTCGAGTGTGTTGCCCGCGGCTACCTGACTGGATCTGGCTGGGCGGAGTACCAGGCGTCTGGCACCGTGTGCGGCATCCAGCTGCCCGACGGTCTGCGCGACGGCGACAAGCTGCCGGCCCCCATCTTCACGCCCGCGATCAAAGCCGAACTGGGTGACCACGACGAGAACGTCGACTTCGCCACCATCGCCCGTCTGCACGGGGAAGAGCTCGCCAACTCGCTGCGCGAGGCCACCTTGGACATCTATGCACGCGCAGCCGACATCGCCGCTCAGCGCGGTATCATCCTCGCCGACACGAAGCTTGAGTTCGGGCTCCGCGACGGCCAACTCGTGCTCGCCGACGAGGTGCTCACCCCGGATTCATCGCGTTTCTGGGACGCGCATGCCTGGAAGCCTGGCGCGTCGCTGCCCAACTTTGACAAGCAGTTCGTTCGTGACTGGCTGACGCACGAATCCGACTGGGACCGCGTCTCCGAGCCTCCGGCTCTGCCCGACGACGTGGTCGACGCCACGCGTGAACGCTACTTGGAGGCCTACCGGAGGATCACGGGAAGCGAGTTCGTCTGAACCCGTTCAGTCGTGGAGGTCGGAGTGCAGCGCGAAGGTTCCCTCAGCTCTCCGCACGCCAGCCACCTGATGGCTCGGAATGACATCGGCGAGGAAGGCGTAGTCGTGGCGGATGTACTCGGCTTTGAGGTCGCCACCCTCAGCGCGGGCGAGTAGGCAGCGCCACCAGTCGGAAATGTCGCCCCAGCCCGGTGCCGCCAGCGAGCCACCAAACTGCTGCACTGCCAGCGACGAGCATAGAGCCGCGAACCGCAGCCGGTGCTCGAGCGTCCAACCCGCCAGCGTCCCCAGCACGAGCGCGGACGCAAACACGTCGCCCGCGCCAGTGGCGTCGATGGCTTCGGTGGCCACCGCGGGGCAATAGGCCTCCTCGCCGGTGGTCTGGTCGATGGCGTACGCCCCGGCAACGCCGTCGGTGACGACGGCGAACGGCACGAGCTCGGCGATCTTCCGCACCGCCTGGGTGGGGGAGTCCGTGCGCGTGTACTGCATGGCCTCTACCGCGTTGGGGGTAAACGCGTGGCAGTGGCGCAACGGCCCGAGCACCGCCGGGTCCCACTTGTCCGTGTCGTCGTAGCCGATATCAGCGAACAGCAAGGTGCCGCGGGATGCCAGGGTCGGCCACCACGACGTTTCGCCAGCCAGGTCCAGCACCGCGGCCCGCGACTGCGGTGCACCTAAGATGTAGGGCTCGAGCGGGGTTGGAGGCTCGTGCATGTGCGTCACCATGGCGCGGTCGCCGTCGACGGTCATCGCCACCGTCGTCGCGGTGTGGAAGTGTTTGAACCGTGGTGACGACGTCAGGTCGATGCCTTCCCTGTCAGCCAGGGTCTCCCACAGCCAATCGGCGTAGGCATCGTCGCCGAATCCCGCGACGAGCCCGGTGCGCAGACCGAGGCGCGCGAGCGCGGTGGAGAGGTTCGCAATGCCGCCTGGGCAAGAGCCCATTCCCGACGTGTACAGTTCCTCGCCCGGCTTCGGCAGCCGGCTCAAGCCGGTGAAGATGAGGTCGAAGAAGACGGTGCCGGTGCTGAGCACGTCGAGTGGGGGATCGTCGGGGGATCGGGTGGTCCGCAGCGGGTCCCATTTCCAGCAATACTCGCAGAAGTCGTCGAGATGCTCGTGGTCGGTCATTCTTTCGCAGATCCTTCCAACATGCCGTCAATGAAGTACCGCTGCAGCATCAGGAATACCATGACGATGGGAGCGGCAATGATGAGCCCGGCGGCAGCCATGAGGGCGCCGTCGGCGGTGTATTGGCCCTTGAAGACGGACAAGCCGAGCGGGGCCGTGCGCCACTCAGCACCCGGCGACATGACCAGTGGAATCATGAACTCGTTCCACGTCCACATGAACATGAGCACCGTGACCGTGGCGATCGAGCCCGTGGCGGGAGGGATGAACACCTTGCGCAGCGCGGTGAAGCCGTTGCAGTGGTCGAGCGCGGCGGCTTCGAGCAGGCTCGGTGGCATGGCGCGGAACTGGGCGCGCATCCAGAACGTGCCGAACGCGATGGACTGGGCAACCTGCGGCATGGCCACGGCCCAGAGCGTGTCGGTGAGCTGCATCGAGCGCAGGTCGTAGAACAGGGGGATGATGATGGCCTCGGCGGGCACCATCATGCCGAACAGGAAGAGGTAGAACAGTATCGTCGAGCCCCGGAAGCGCATGGTGCCGAAGGCGTACCCCGCCAGTATCGAAAGCACGAGCGCGACGGGCACCACGAACCCTGCGACAGCGAGCGAGCGCAGCAGCGCCGGCCCGAACGCGCCCTGGTTCCAGGCGTCCACGATGTTGTGCCAGTGGGGGCCAGGTTCTGAAACACCAAGCTGTGGCGACAGCGCCGTCAGCACGATGGTGATGATCGGGAAGATGGCGAAGAGGCTGAAGAGCGTCAAAATGACGTAGTTGAGGGCTTTCTCACCGGCGGACACCTTCATCGCGACACCTTCTTTTCCTCGCCGATGCGGTTCACCACGATGTTGATGCAGAACACCATCACGGTGAGGAACACAGCCACGGCCGACGCGGAACCCACCTGCTTCAGCTGGAAGGCCCGGTTGTATACCTCGTAGCTCGGCACCGTCGTCGCAGTGCCCGGCCCGCCGCTGGTGGTCATGTACACCAGATCGAAGGTCTTGAGCGCGGCAATGATGGTGAGTACGAGCGACGTGGCGATCTCCGGGCGGACCGCGGGCAGCGTGATGCCGAAGAACTCACTGATCGGCCCGGCGCCATCGATGCGGGCAGCCTCGTAGAGTTCGCCGGGGATGCGGTTCATGCCCGCCAGCAGCAGCAACATCACGAGGCCAGTTTCGAGCCAGAATCCGATGATGCCGACGGCGGTGAGCGCAAGCTTCGGGTCACCCAGCCAGCCGATGTCTGACTGGATACCGATCCAGCCGAGCATGGAGTTGAGCGTGCCGTTGGGGGTGTAGATCTGGCGCCACGCGACGGCGACCACGACGAGCGCAATCACCTGCGGCACGAAGATGAGCACCCGGTACACACCCATCCCGCGCACGTTGCCCCGTCGAAGAATGGCAGCCAGCACCAGGCCGACGATGAGCGGCAGGATGGCGTAGAACAAGATCAGGTAGAACGCGTGGCTGATGGCGGCGAGGAACCGCTGATCAGTCACGAGCGAGGAGTAGTTGCCGAGCCCGACGAAGGTCGCGGGGCCGAACCCGCTCCACTCATACAGCGAGAACTGGGCGGTTCGCGCCACCGGGTAGAGCAGGAATCCTCCGTAAATGAGGAGGGCCGGGAGCAGGTACAGGTACGGCGTCCACCGCCCCCGTACCACTGCCGACGGCCGCTCCCGACCCTTCTTCGACATCAGTTACTCACCCACGAACTTCGAATAGTCATCCTGGAAAGACTGGAGTACGTCTTCAGGAGACTTCTGTCCGCCCAGCGCCTCCTGGAGGCCCTGGCCAGCGGTGTCCGCGAAGCTCGGTGTCGCGTAATCGAGGTAGGGCAGCAGGGTGCCTTCGGAAGAAACCTTGTCGAAGGCGACGAAGATGTCGTGCTGCACGCCCGAGTCTGGTGCGAGTTCGGCCGTGTTGTTCACCGGCATGCCGCCCTTCTCGGCGATGATCTTCATGGCCTCGTCGCTGGTGATGAAGTCGATGTAGGCCGCGGCCGCGTCGACGTTCTTCGCCTTGGCCGGAATTGCGAAGGGGATGCCGGTGCCGCCGGTGGTGGCGAGCTTGCCGTCGACCCCGGGTGGCGGAGCCATGAATCCGAGATCGTCCTTCATGGTGCCTTCCAAGTCGGTGCCCACCCAGCTACCGGCGGGCAGGAACACGCCGGTGCCCTTGCCGAAGCTCGCCCATGCCGGGTCGTAGTCGGTGCCGTTCGGTGAGGAGCCGAAGTAGCCGTCCTTCGCCCACTTGGCGAACTGCGTCATGGCCTCTTTGTTGGCATCCGACGTCCAGTCGGCACCCGCATTGCCCATGCCGAGCTTCACGATCTCTTCCGAGGGCACGTAGTTGGCCTGCAACGGGCCGAAGACGTGGAGCGCGGGCCACTGCTCGAGGTTGCCCAGCACCATGGGCTGCTCGCCCGCTTCCTTCGCCTTGTCGAGTGCGGCGAAGTACTCGTCCCACGTCGTCGGGGCCTCGATGCCAAGCTGCTCGAGCTTCTTCTTGGAGTAGAAGAGGCCGACGATCTCACCGGTCTGCGGCACGCCGTACAAGTTGCCTTCACCGAAGGTCTTGGCGTCGTCGGAGTAACGCACCTTGCTGAGGACAGACTCAGAGAAGCGGTCGCCCCAGCCGTAGGCCTTGGCGTACGGCTCGAGGTTGACGAGCTGGTTAGCAGCCACGTATTGGCCCATGTCGCCGCGGGCGTTGTTGACCTGCGCGACATCGGGCACGTCGTTGCCGGACAGTGCGAGCGCGATCTGCTGCTGCAGGTCGTCGTTCGACTGGCTGGTGCGCTTGATCTTGATGTTGGGATACTTCTCTTGGAAGGCCTTGTTCAGGGCCTCCAGCGCGTCGTTTTGGGAGCCACGAACTTCCTGGTCCCACACCTTCAGCTCGACATTGCCCAAACTCGCAGGATCGGTGCTGATTTCGCTGGGCGCCTTCGACGGTGTTTCGCCCGAGGCGTTGTCGCCGCTACCGGGCGCGCACGCCGAGAGCGTGCCGATTGCAAGTGCCGGGGCGAGGCCCAGCACGAGGAACTTGCGACGTCGCATGTTGCTCCTTCACTGATGTAGCTTCACTGGTACTTCGGCCGCTAACGCGCAGGTGTGCGAAATCGGTCGTACAGCCCCAGCATGTCAGAACATGAGCGAATCAGCCACCTTTTTCGTAAAAATGACTGAAGTTGCTTGATTGGGTGCTACGTTTATGTCGTGCTCACCGAAGACCGACATCTCCGCATCGTGTCCGCCGTGCGCGACCGTGGGTTCGTGACGGTGCAGGAGCTTTGTGATGCCTTGGGCGTCTCCGAAGCTACGGTGCGCCGCGACCTCGACGCGCTCTCGAAAGCCGGCAAGCTGCGTCGCCTTCGCGGGGGCGCAGGCGACGCGTTGGGTACCATCCGACCCGAGCGCGACTTGCGTAGTTTCAGCGAGGTGGCCGAGTCGGCCTCCGACGCCAAGCGCGCCATCGGGCAGGCGGCCGCGCACCTCGTCGAAGATGGAGACGTCATCGCCCTCGACAGCGGCACGACGGTCGCCGCGATGTGCCCGGTGTTGGCGACGAAGTCGCTCACGGTGGTCACCGCGTCACTCGCGGTGGTCGATGCCTTGGCGCAGGCGCCGGCGGTGGATCTCGTCGTGGTAGGTGGCCTACTGCGTGCCAACTACTGCTCCATGGTGGGCACCTGGGCCGAGCAAATGCTCAGCCAAATGCGTGTCGACAAGGCGTTCCTCGGTACTGCGGGCGTCGCCCGTGACGGATCGGTCCTGGATTCGACGCCGAGCGAGGTGCCCATCAAACGTGCACTGATGCACTGTGCAGGCTCGTCGTACTTGCTCGCTGACGCAGAGAAATTCCCCGGTTCCGGCTTCCTCAAGGTGAGCGGGCTGGACGCCTTCAGTCACTTGATAACCGACGCGGAGCCGCAAGGTTTTGCGATTCCCGACGAAACCGCGCTCGTCGTGGCGCACAGTGAGGAGCAGACGAAATGAGACTGGCGATCCTTGGCGGTGGCGGATTCCGCACGCCGCTGGTGTACGAAGCAGTCGCACAGGAAGTCACCGGGATGCACGTTGACGAGGTCGTACTCTTTGACGTCGACCCCGCCCGCCTGCGCGTGATCGAACGCATCACTGCTGAGATGGCGGCGCGGATCGGCGACGGTGCCACGTCCGTGCGCGTCGCAAGCGACCTCACCGACGCCGTGCGCGGCGCCGACTTCGTCTTTTCCGCCATCCGCGTGGGGGGCACCGCGGCGCGCACCGTCGACGAGCGCGTAGCCCTGAACCTGGGGCTACTCGGCCAGGAAACGATCGGCCCCGGCGGGTTGGCCTACGCGCTGCGCACCATCCCCGTGATGCGCCAGGTTGCAGAAACGATCACCCGCGAAGCCCCGGACGCCTGGGTGATCAACTTCACCAACCCGGCAGGCATCGTCACCGAGGCCATGCAACAGGTGCTCGGCCACCGCGTCGTCGGCATCTGTGACACCCCCATCGGCTTGGTGCGCCGCGTGGCTCGGGCGTTTGACAAGAATGTCGCCGACGTCGAGTACGACTACCTCGGCATCAACCACCTCGGCTGGCTGCGCGAGGTGCGCATCGACGGCAACAACCTGCTGCCCACGCTGCTCGCCGACGACGCGCTCATCGAAGGCATCGAAGAAGCGCGCATCATCGGCATCGACTACGTGCGCCAGATGGCCGCCCTGCCGAACGAGTACCTCTACTACTACCTGCACACCGATGAAGCCATCCGCCGCATTCTCGACGCCGGGCAAACCCGTGGCGAGTTCCTGCAAGCCCAGCAGCGGAAGTTTTACGACGAGGCTAGCGCCGAGTGCTGCGGGTCGCCGCTGAAGGTGTGGCGCGACGCGCTGCACACCCGCGAGGCCACGTACATGGCGGAGGGGCGCGACGAGGAGCGTCGCGAGGAAGACATCGCCGGCGGCGGGTACCAGGAAGTGGCGCTGCGGCTCATGACAGCCATCGCTACGAACACGTCGGAGAAGATGATCCTCAACGTGGCCAACGGCGCAGGTTCGCACGGGCGCATCGTCAAGGAGTTGCCGGATGATCTCGTGATCGAGGTGGGCTGCATAGTGGACGCCGACGGGGTACACCCGAAGCATGTGGCTGCGCCGTCGCTCGAGCAACTCGGGCGAATGTCCAGACTGCGCGGTGCCGAGCGCTGCATCCTCGAGGCCGCCATCACTGGCGACACCGGTGCGGCCTGGGAAGGATTCGCCACGCATCCGCTGGTGGATTCCCCCACGAAGGGCCAGCAGCTGCTTGACGGCTACCTCGAACAGTCTGCCGATATCGCCGCCATCCTTGAGCGGTAACGCATACATAGCAATCAACTTCGATCACAGGAGGGCTCATCTCGAGCCCTCCTGTTTGTTATTGCGTGAAATAAAGAAGAAGATGCAGAGAATTGCCTGCGGGTGAGCGTTTCCTCCGGTAGCGTGCCATGCAACGTCGGGCATGGAGGCTCGACACGAGGGCATTCGCGCTGACTACGCGGTTAGCGAGTGCTTAGAAGTACCGGATCAATCAATGGAGGATTGATGAAACGTCTACGCTTGCTCACCGCGGGCATGGCGGCAGTAGCGCTCAGCGTCCCCACGCTGGCCGCCGCAGACCCCGCGCCCGATCTCGCCTTCGGGCCGCCCGCGATCTCCACCACGAGCGAGGCGTCGAAGATTGACGTCATGGCGCTGTGGTCACACCCCGACGATGACGCCTCCTTCACGACACCGTGTGGCGTGTGGGGAGACCGCTACGACATCAAGTGCGGCATCATCATGGTCACCCGCGGGGAAGGCGGGTCGAACTCTGTGGGTAACGAGTCGGGCCCTGACCTGGGGCTTCGCCGCGAGAATGAGGACCGTGCCTCGCACGTGCGCACGGGCACCGTCGATATCTTCAACATCGACAAGGTGGATTTCTTCTACAACACATCGGCGCCGCTCACTCAGCGCGCCTGGGACGGGGAAGACACGCTGCGCCGCATCGTGCGCGTGATTCGCGAGACACGCCCGTCGGTGATGATTGGCTGGCCTCTCAACTTCGACTACGGCCACGGTAACCACCAGTACTCCGGCCGGCTGGTGTGGGAGGCCGTCGCGGCTGCCGCCGACCCGAATCGCTTCCCCGAGCAGTTCGAGGGCGTCGGAGCGGTGCAGCCCTGGCAGGTGAAGAAGGTAATCCAGCGCACCGGTTGGGGTTTCCAGTACGACGGCGAGGGCGCGCAGGATGCGCCCAACTGCAACGTCGGCTACACGCCGAACCCCGATAACCCCTTCACGATGGTGGGAACCTGGTCTGGCTACGAATCGCCCTACAAGTGGGTGCCAGGCAACACGGCGGGCATCGCCGCGGGAACCCCGAAGACGTGGGCGCAGGTAGGCCGCGAGGGCGGGCGGGCACACCCCACGCAGGCGAGGGTCATGCAGAAGGACCCATGGAAGTCAGAGTGCCTCCAGTTCGCGGTGCTGGACTCCGTCGTGCCCATGCAGCCCAACGGCACCGACGCCGGCGACAAGGACGACGCCCTCTTCCAAGGCGCTGCCGTGCCGGATGCAGGCGGATTCCCACTCGAGACCATCTTCCGCATCACTCCCGAGCAATTCCACGTGGCGGCAGGTGAACCGTTCAAGGTTGACGTCGCGCTAGAAGTGCCGGAAGGTGCCGTTCCGACGGGCTCCCTCACCCTCGACGTGCCGAAAGGCTGGAAGGTGAGCGACCCGGTGCAGGTGGGCGGCAAGGCCCAGGCGAAGGCGACGTTCACCGTCACTCCGGCGGCGGACGCGCCGGTGGCTCTGCAGCAGCTCGCGGCGTCGTTTACCGGGGGCGGGAAGACAGCGTGGAACAACACGCGGGTGCAGGCGGTGCCGAAGGTGCAGGGCCTGTTCGAGCGTTCCGGTAACTCGGCGGAACTCGACCAATGGAACGAGAAGAACGGCGTGCACCTCTACGGACGCTCGCCGGCTATCGACAACATCGGCGCTGGTGAGACGAAGACCGTGAGCGTCGAGGTGTCGAACCGCACCAATCAGACGCAGTCCGGCGAGGTTGTGCTCAGCGTTCCGGAAGGATTCGTCGTCCAAGAGGCGAGGAAACCGTTCAGCAACGTCAAGCCCGACGGCACCACCCAGGTGAGCTTCACCGTGACGCACACCGATCCGCGGGCAGCGGGCAGCGAGGTGGTGGAGTTCAAAGCCACGACCACCACGGCATCCAGCGCATCGGAAGAGACGCTGCAGATGTACCTCGTGCCGTCCACAGTGATTCAGCAGCTCGGCGAGGCTCCAGCGATCGACGGCAAGGCCGACGACGCCTACGCGGGCGACGCGATCCCCGTCGGGAAAAAATGGGAGGGCGACGATTGTGATCCCGACGGCACCGACTGCGGCGAGGGCTCTAAGGCCAAGCTCGGTTGGTACGACGATGCGCTCTACGCGCACATCACCGTGGTCGACGACACCGCGAGCGCAGCGGCCACGCCCGACCGCTGCTTCGGGCACTGGCTGGTGGACTCCGTGGAATTGCTCGCTGATCCGCGCGGCGACTCCGCGGATACCTCGAGCACCTTCAAGCTCGGCATGTTCCCCTTCACCGACGACCCAGAGGGCAAGAACGGTAACGGCAAGAATGGCCCCTGCTGGTCGCGCGACGCGGACAACCACCAGGGCTTCTCCTCCGGACCGCTGGCGAAGACCATCGCCAACGGTCCGAACGCCCCCGGCGTCAAGGTAGCCGTGCAGGTGAAGCGTGACGCCAACGGCAAGTACGTGGGCGGCACCTACGAGGTGGAGGTGAAGGTTCCGCTCGACGTGCTCCCGGCTGCGGTGGGCCAAACGAGCACCCCGCCAACCGGTGACGCCGCCACGAACGAGATCGACCCGCAGTACATGGGCTTCAACCTCACGCCCTACGACTCGGACAACCGCGATTTCATTGGCGAAACCCGCACCGCGTGGTCGGCCTTTGGTAGCCAGCAGTCCGAGCCCTACCGCTGGGGCCACGCGTACCTCGAGGGTTACCAGCCGCCGGCGGATCGCTCGACGAAAGCGAAAGATCCCGTCATCCCGGACACCGCGCTACGCGGCGTCTTGTCGCCGCAGACCATCCACCAGTCCGCGAAGCGCGGCGTGACGATGTCTGGCGTGCAGCCGACGGATTCCCTCACCGTGACGGACGTGAGCTTCGAAGGCGACGGCATCGTCGTGAGCTACGAGGCGTTGGCCGCCGGCACGCTGCGCGGATTCGTCTGGAAGGGCGACCCTCGCTTCGTGCCAGTGTGGACGTCCAGCTGTGCAGGTGACACCGACGGGTTCGACGCCTGCTCCGAGGAAGACGGCAAGGCACCCAAGTGGGCCCCTGACATGGGCGGCAGGCTGAAGGCCGACGGTTCGTTCGAGGTGAAGGCCGGGAAGGGCAAGTTCACGATCCCCGTGTCCAGCAACGTACTGGCGGAGCTCGCATCCGAGAGCGAATTGCTGCTCTCATGGGAAGAGCAGGGTCGGGATAACGGCGACGGTGTGACCGCCTGGTCGTACCCGATCCAGCCCGCCGGGGACGAGTCGAAGCCAGGCACTCCGGACGGCCCAGGCGTCCCGGGTGACCGTGGAGATGCCGGCGGTGGCGCCGTCGACAAGCCGCTTCGGCCCGGCCTCCCGAAGACGGGATGCTGACGCAATAGCCGGCGGTGGATGAGAGAGGGGATTGAGGTGCAAGCCTCGGTCCCCTCTCGCCCCATGTTTCCTCCCACATTTGCCTAACAGGCGGGAATCTCTCCTGGGGAACAGGTAGGCTGCTGGCTATGCCACGCGTCGTCGTCAACGTTATGCCGAAGCCGGAGATTCTCGACCCCCAGGGGAAGGCCGTCACCGGCGCATTGCAGCGTCTCGGGTTTCAGGGCCTCACCGTGCGTCAGGGAAAGCGATTCGAGATCGACGTCGAGGGAGAGCTCACCGACGAGGTGCTCGCCCAGATTCGCAGCGCGGCAGAGACGCTGCTGGCGAACACCGTCATCGAGTCATTCGACGTGGTGAGCGAATGACCAAGATCGGTGTCGTCACTTTCCCCGGATCGCTCGACGATCATGACGCGCTGCGCGCGGTGCGTCTGAGTGGTGCGGAGGCAGTGTCGTTGTGGCACGCCTCGGACTCCCTCCAAGGCGTTGACGCCATCGTGCTGCCCGGCGGGTTCTCATATGGCGACTACCTGCGCTGTGGCGCCATCGCCAGGCTGAGCCCTGTGATGACGACCGTCATCGGAGCCGCACACAAGGGCATGCCGATTCTCGGCATCTGTAATGGGTTCCAGATTCTCTGCGAGGCGCATCTCCTCGAAGGCGCGATGATTCGCAATGCCGGCCAGCAGTTCGTTTGCCGCGACGAGCGGCTGCGCGTCGAAACGAAAGACACCGTGTGGACGTGCCTCTTCGACAACGGCGAAGAGATCACCATCGCGTTGAAGAACGGCGAGGGCAACTTCCAGGCGGCACCCGAGGTGCTGCGTAAGCTGGAAGAGAACGACCAGGTGGTGTTCCGCTACCTCGACAACCCCAACGGCTCCGCCAACGACATCGCCGGCATCACGAACGAGAGCGGCAACGTCGTCGGCCTCATGCCACACCCCGAACACAACGTTGAGGAACTCACCGCGACGTCCGTCGATGGCCGCCGCTTTTTCGAATCCGCGCTGGCGTTCCTCCAGCGCTAATTTTCTGTGCCGCCTGCAACGGTTCACGTACACGAAAGCGTGTAACTGGTTGGAGGTAACACATGGGATTCGAGCAGTTCATTCTCGACCGCGGCGAGCGGCTGCTACGCGCTGCATGGCTGCTCACCGGGGATCAGCAGTACGCCGAGGATCTGCTCCAGACCGCCCTCGTGAAGTGCTGGAGCAAATACGACGAGGATGATGATCGCTTCGAGGGCTACGTGCGAACGACCCTGCACCGCACGTACATCTCGTGGTGGCGTCGGAGGAGCTGGCATGAACAGCCAGTCGATCACACGCCAGATCGCTACGAGGCTGACACCAGTGTCGAAGTGCGGCTCGACCTTGCGCGTGCCCTGTGCACGCTCAGCCGTCCACAACGAGCGGCCATCACGCTCAGGTACTTCGACGATCTCACCGTGCCACAAGTGGCCAAAACGCTCGGCATGCCGGAAGGGACGGTCAAGGCCCACCTCCACCGAGGAATCCAGGTCCTGCGCAACAGCGGGCTTGTCGAACAGGAGGAACTCGCATGAACCTGCACGATCAACTTGAAGAACTCGCGCCCAGCATGTCCACGCGTGGCCTCGCGAGCGGTGTGCGCAAGCGGCGGCGTCGGCGCCAAACACTCGCCGCAGGAACGGCAACGGCGGCAGTTGCGCTCGTGGTGGTCGGTGGAGTGTTCCTACAGACCGGGACACGCCCAGTGCCCTCGACGTATGTGGACGCCGTTCCGGGAACGATGCACGGTGAGGAAGTGCTCTCCGAGCATCCTGCATCGCCGAGTGCCGAGCCAGCCCAGCAACTCGTCGCAGGACACGTGACGTTGCTGCGCAAAGATGCGAACTCCCCGGCGGTGATGTGCACTGCGGTGATGGAGAGCGCGCCGCCGCAGTGTGAAGGGCCAACCGTGATCGGCGAGATCGATTGGGACAAGATCGATGCCAGCACGTACGCCGGGGCGCCAGGGTTCCGCGATGCGGACGCGTGGGTCGTCGGGTACTTCGACAGCAAGAAGCGAACTTTCACGCTGGCTCAGCCGCCGACGCTGGAGCAGCCCAAGGGAGCAATGGCGGACAAGGAAGACCCCGTCGACTTCCCGCAGTTGTGCGACGACCCTCTGGCCGGCGCTCAGAAGGGTGGAAGAAACGATCGCGATGCGCTCATCCGCAAAGCTGAGGCGCTGCCTGGCTACGTCGACTCGTGGGTGAGCGATGGTTCTAACGCCTTGAACGTGGTGGTCAGGCACGATGCGAAGGGTGCGTTCAAGAGCCTTCGAGAGGTGTGGCAAGGCGAGCTGTGCGTGGAAGCACGAGATGTTCCCAATACCGAGCAGATCCGCGCCGCGCACGACGCGCTGGTTCCCTTGCGCAAGGACGTCCCGGATCTGAGCGTGTCCAAAGATAACCAAGGGGTCGTGGTGTCCGCCTGGTTCATCGATGAAGCCACGAAGATGCGCATTCACGAACTCGCTGAGGCGCATGTGCCTGCCGATGCGGTGACGATCCAATCAACCCTCAAACCGCTCGCCAAGTAGCGACGCGCTGAGGCTCGACGCCACCCAGCTGACCGGTATCCTCCACGCCTGCAACAAATCCCCGAAAACCGGGGTTCGCAAGCAACAGGTGGAGGATAACGGTCAACTTTTTCGAGTGCCCAGGCGCCTGGTTCTGAGGCGGCGCCCGCAACCGAGGCGTACCAGGTAGATTGTGGTGCGTGGTAGACACAGTTTCGAACGCGATCAGCACTCCCGACCTGGAACAGCCCTACGCTGCCCTGGGCGTCAAGGATGACGAGTACGCGCGCATCCGTGAGATTCTTGGCCGCCGCCCCACCTCGGGTGAGCTCGCCATGTATTCGGTGATGTGGTCGGAACACTGCTCCTACAAGTCCTCCAAGGTGCACCTCAAGAAGTTTGGCGAGCTGAGCCAGGAGACGCCGCGCGGCCCGCTGCTCGCCGGCATCGGCGAGCAGGCAGGCGTCGTTGATGTGGGTCAGGGCTGGGCGGTCACCTTCAAGGCGGAGTCGCACAACCACCCCAGCTTCGTTGAGCCCTACCAAGGCGCCGCCACCGGCGTCGGCGGCATCGTGCGCGACATCCTCGCTATGGGTGCCCGCCCCATCGCGGTGATGGACTCGCTGCGCTTCGGCCCCCTCGACGACGATGACACCAAGCGCGTCCTGCCCGGCGTCGTCGCCGGCGTGGGCGGCTACGGGAACTGCCTCGGTCTGCCCAACATCGGGGGAGAGGTGCAATTCCACGACACCTACCGGGCAAATCCGCTGGTCAACGCGTTCTGCGTCGGTGTGCTGCGCCACGAAGACCTGCACCTCGCGTTCGCGCGCGGCGTCGGCAACAAAGTGATCCTGTTCGGCTCGGCCACCGGCGGCGACGGCATTGGCGGCGCGTCGATCCTCGCGTCGGAGGCCTTCGACGAGGACGGCCCGACGAAGCGCCCCAGCGTGCAGGTGGGCGATCCGTTCATGGAGAAGCTGCTCATCGAGTGCACGCTCGAGCTGTTCGCCGAGGGCCTTATCTCCGGCATTCAAGACCTCGGCGCCGCCGGTATCTCGTGCGGCACGTCGGAGCTCGCGTCGGCCGGCGACGGCGGCATGCACATCGAGCTCGACACGGTGCCGCTACGCGACCCGTCGCTGCTGCCCGAAGAGATTCTCATGAGCGAATCGCAGGAGCGCATGATGGCCGTCGTCGAGCCTGACAAGGTTGCACGGTTCATGGAGATCTGCGCGAAGTGGGATGTGCAGGCCACCGTCATCGGTGAGGTCACCGACGGTGACCGCCTCGTGATCGACTGGCACGGCGAGACCATCGTCGACGTCGACCCCACGACCGTCGCACACGATGGCCCCGTCTACGAGCGCCCCTACTGGCGCCCGGGATGGCTCGACGAAGTCAACGGCAACCGAGCCGAAGAGCTTCCGCGCGACAACTCATCCGAAGGGCTCAAGCGCGCCTTCCTCGACGTTCTCGCTCACCCCAATATCGCCGACAAAACGTGGATCACAAGGCAATACGACCGCTTCGTGCGCGGCAATTCCGTGATGGCGCAGCCAGATGACGCGGGCATGATCCGCATCGATGAGGAGACTGGCCTCGGCATCGCGATGGCGATGGATGCCAACTCCCGCTTCACGTTCCTCAACCCCTACTTGGGCGCGCAGCTTTCGCTTGCCGAGGCCTACCGCAACGTCGCCGTCTCCGGCGCCGAACCCGTCGCGATCACCGACTGCCTCAACTACGGCAACCCGGAAAACCCTGAGATCATGTGGCAATTCGCCGAGACAGTGCTCGGGCTCGTCGACGGCTGCAGCGAGCTCGGCACTCCGGTCACCGGCGGTAACGTCTCGCTCTACAACTCCACAGGCGACACCGCTATCCTCCCGACGCCGACCATCGGCGTGGTTGGTGTCATCGACGACGTCGCCACCCGCATCAAGTCCGGTTTCCAGCACACCGGCGACGCCATCTGCCTGCTCGGCATCACCGACGAGGAACTCTCGGGTTCCATTTGGGAGACGCAGCTCCACGACGGGCACCTCGGCGGCATGCCACCCAAGGTGCGGTTGGCGGAAGAAAAGGCGCTCGCTGCGGTGTTCCAGTTGGCGGCCAAGGAGGGGCTGCTCACCTCGTCGCACGATCTGTCCGAGGGCGGGCTCGCCGTCGCGCTCGCGGAGTCCGCGTTCCGTTACGGCGCTGGCTTCGCTGTGACTCTGCCTGGGGAGGACGCCACCGTCGAGCTCTTCAGCGAATCCGCGGCACGCGCGCTCGCGTCGCTCTCCGGCGCCGACCTACCCCGCTTCGAAGAACTCTGCGCTGCCCACGGCGTACCCATCACGCGCATCGGCGAAGTGACCGGCGACAACCAGCTCGAGTTTGTCGGCCAGTTCTCCCTTCCCCTCGACGAGGCCCGCGCGGCCTGGGAAGCGCCGCTGCCCGCAACCTTCGGCTAACGCGCGCGGTTCAGAACGTCCCGAACATCAGTCTGCCCACCAGGGCAGCCGAGAGGATGCACACCACGAGCGTGAGCGGCATGAAGCGCATCGCGAACTTCGTGCCGAACGCGCCGCTTTGCATCGCGAACAGTTTGATGTCCACCATCGGGCCCACGACGAGAAACGCCAGCTGGGCGGTGGGGGAGACCGTCGTGAGTGACGAGACGACGAACGCGTCGGCCTCGGAACACAGCGAGAGCGCGACGGCCAACGCCGCCATGACGAGAATGGCGAGCCACGGGTTCTCCGTCAGCGTCGCGAGCACGCCCGCGGGCACGAACACCTTCAGCGCGGCCGCGGCGGCGGCACCCACGACGAGAAAACCGCCGGCCTGCAGCAGGTCGTGCATCGCGGTCTCGCGGAAGATGTCCGCCTTGGACTGCCTTTCGTGCCCGTGCCCTGATTGCGGTTTCATCCATTCCTGCTTTCCGACAGCGATCCACACCCAGCCGATCACCACGACGGCGAGCAGCGATGCCGCGAGTCGCGCCCAGACCATCATGGGGTTGCCCTGGAAGGCCACTGCGGTGGCCACCAGCACGATGGGGTTCACGGCAGGGGCGGCCAGCAGAAACGCCAACGCTGCCGCCTGCGAGAGTCCGCGGCGCATGAGCGACTGCGAGACGGGCACCGACGCGCACTCGCACCCCGGCAGCACCATGCCTGCGGCACCGGCGGTGGGGACGGCGAGCCACGGCGAGCGGGGCGTCACCTTCGCGAGCACGTCCTTCGGCATCCACGCCGCGATGGCGCCGGAGACGACGACGCCCAGCACGAGGAACGGCAAGGCTTGCACGACGATGGCAAGCAGCAGCGTGCCGAATGTCGAGGCGGCGCCAGTCAGTTCGATCATCGGGCCGGTGGCGTCGAGCGTGCGAAGCATCGCCAGGAGCGCGAGGACGGCGACGAAGGGCGCGAGCCAAATGCGTAGGAAACTGCTCATAGGTACGGCTCCGCGGGCTCGTCGACGATCTTGACGTCTACGGCGCTCAGCACGGGATAATCTTTGCTGGCCTGCTCGTCGAGGAAGCCTTCCACCTCGACCCACACGTTCTCGCCTTCGGGCATGTCCGCGCCCGTGACCGCCACGCTGAACAGGTTGGCGTCGGCGGCGCAGCAGTAGATGCGGAAGCGGTTGACCGTCCACTGATCGTCCGCAAGTTCGCTGGGCTTGGAGACGAATCCGAGCATCCGCACACGCTTGTCGACGAGGTCTTCGGGACGTCCCCAGACGAATCGGTCGGAGTAGTCCTGCACGGTGAGGTCGGTGAGCCCCTGCGTCGGAAGCGGCTCAAAGTCGATGGTGTCGTGTTTGGCCACCTGGGCGCTCTCTAATGCGGGCCGCTTGGCGGCGGCGTCGGTGCCGAGCGCGGCAGGAGCAGCCAGCGCGAAGACGAGTGCGGGCACGAGCAAGAATCCGGCCACCCGCGGGGTGCCGTGGTGGTGGGGCTCAGCCACGTCGGCCTGTTCGCAGGCTTCCGCGTTCGCGGTGTCCTCGACCTCGGCGAGGGCGTCGCTGGCGCCCAGCAGCGTCCAGATGCCGAGCGCGACCATCGCGATGACCGCAGCGAGGAGATAGGGCTTGAACCACGGCTGGAGGTAGTTGGTGTAGCTGCCGGAGGTGAGCATTCCGAACACGACGGTGGCAAGGGCTAACACGCACGTTGCGCCGAGCGATTGTGCCGTCGCGGACTTGCGGGTCGCGGCAAGAGCAGAGGGTGAAGACATGACGTTTCCAATACTGGCACGTGGCCCGGCCCCGGCGCGATGAAGCTTGCCGGAGCCGGGCCACGCGGGGGTGGGTTACTTGTTGCGACGGCCGATCAGCACGGCACCTGCCATCAGCGCGAGCATGAAGATCGCGCCGGTGGAGGCATCCGCACCAGTCTTCGGCATGCCGGGCTTCGGCTTATCCTTGCCTCGACTGCCCTGGTCACCTTGACCATCCTGGTCATCCTGACCGTCCTTGTTGCCTTGGTCGTCAGGAGTCGGGGCCTGCTGATCCCCGCTGGGCACGAACGGGATACCCGCCGGCACGTTGGTGTCGAGGCTCAGAGCGTTGACGATCGTGTAGTGGAGGTCGGTCTGGTCGGTGAAACCGAGGACATTCTCCGCCGACGGGCCCTGTGCTGCGATGCGCAGTTGAGCGCCGGTGTGCGTCGAAGCCGAGTTCTTCACCGCAGCCTCGTTGGTGGGAGCAGAAGCGTAGTTCACGCTCATCTCGTGGCCGTCAGCCGTGCGAAGCTTCGTCACGAGGCCCGAGGTGAGGACGCTGTTCTGCACGATCTGCGAGGTGTGTGCGTGGTCGGCGGTCACGACGATGAGCGTGGGCTCCTGGTTCTCAGCCACCCACTTGCGGGCCACCTGCACGGCCTGGTCGAGGTCGTCGAGCTCGCCGATCTGGCCACAGATGTCGGAATCGTGGTCGGCCTTGTCGATCGACGCGCCCTCCACCTGCAGGAAGAAGCCCTTGTCGTTCTTCAGCAGGTCGAGCGCCTTACCGGTCATGTCAGCCATGGTGGGCACATTGTCGGAGCGCTCGGGGTTGAGCTTGCACTCCTCGGGGCCCTTTTTAGCGCCGTCCTCAGTCGGCACGCTGCGCAGGAAGTGGCGCGGCATGCTGCCCGATGAGAAGAGGCCGAGCACCGGAGTGCTCTGGTCGGCAGCGGTGACGGCGTCGAGCTCAGCCTTGCTGGTGACCACCTTGTAGCCGTTGGCCTTGGCGTTCTCGACGACGCTCTTGCCAGCCATCCACTCGGTGGAGCCGGCCTTGCCGCTCACCTGCACGGTCTGGTCGAAGGCCTTGGCGCCGCCACCCAGGGTGACGTCGGCGCGGGTGTCAACGAGCTGCTCGGAGATGGAGCCGAGACCGCCGTTCTCGCGGTACTGACCCTCGGTCGCGCCGGTCTGGCAGGAGCTGGAGTTCTTCTCCTTCTCCGGGCCGTAGCATTTGCGGTTCAGCGCGTGCGAGCCCATGACGGCCGGGGTGGCGTCTTGGATCTCGGAGGTGGTCACGTTGCCGGTTTTCATACCCTTCGCCTTCGCCATCTCCAGCAGGTTGGCGTGCGGGGTGCCGTCGAGGCCGACGCTCACGCCACCGTTGTAGGTCTTGGTGCCGGTGGCCCAGCCGGTGCCCGACGCGGCGGAGTCCGTCACGTAGGAGGGCTTGCCGGTCTTCGGATCCAGCGCCCAGTGGGTGTAGGAGCCGGTGTAGTCGAGCGCGTCGACGCCGGGAAGACGGCCGTTGGCGCCGTAGAGGTAGTTACGGGCGGAGGTGATCTCCTGGTCGCCCATGCCGTCGCCGATGAACAAGATGACGTTCTTGGCCTGCTCCTTGGAGCGCTGCTGGCCCTCGGCGCCGTACTGGCCACACTCGCCCGGCTCGGGAGCGACGACATTACCGTTCCCGTCCACTTTGAAGCAGGTCTCGTTCGGGTTCGAAGCGGCGACGGGCTTCTTCAGCGTCGCGTCGGTAGCGCTCTGTTTCTTGTTGGGGTTGAGGTCCAGTGCGCTCAGCAGGGTGTAGAAGAGGTCGGTCTGGTCGGTCTGGCCGATGACGTTTTCTTCACCCGGGCCGAAGGCAGCCACACGGAGCTGGGCGCCGGTGTGTTGGGTGGAGCCGTTGGCGATCTGGTCGGTGGGGATGGTTCCGTACGAGACGGTCATCGGAGC
This sequence comes from uncultured Tessaracoccus sp., assembly GCF_947255005.1. GTDB lineage: Bacteria > Actinomycetota > Actinomycetes > Propionibacteriales > Propionibacteriaceae > Arachnia. The sequence continues at coordinate 52,257 of NZ_CAMYFI010000001.1, forward strand.
GCCGTCAGCGGTCATCACGCGAGCGGTGGCGGACACGTTGTCAGCCTCGTCGTAGACGATCTGCGTGGTGTGTGAGTGGTCGGCAGTCACGACGACGAGCGTGTTGCCGTCCTTCTTCGCAAAGTCGAGCGCAGCCTTGGTCACCTCGTCGAGACGCTCGGTCTCGCCGATCTGGCCGCAGATGTCGGAGCCATGGGCGCGCTTATCAATAGAAGCGGACTCAATCTGGAGGAAGAAGCCTTTCTCGGCCTTGGGGTCGTCGAGGAGCTCGATGGCCTTGTTCGCCATGAGAGGGAGCTCAGGCTGGGTGCCGATGTCCTGTTTCTCACAGGTATGCGGAGCCTTCTTCGCACCGCCCACTTCCGCCTGGTACGGGGCGAAGCGGGTGGTCATGTTGCCGTCGTGGAACAGGCCGAGAACGGGGTTGTCCCGATCGGCCTTCGTCACAGCGGAGAGCTCGTCGGCGGTGGTGACCACCTGGAAGCCATTGTCCTTGGCGTTCTCGAGCACCGACTTGCCGGCGGTCCACTCGGTCTGCTTGATGCCATCCACGCCGGTGAGGAACGGGTTGCGGCCGGGGCCGCTCTCCTGCACGATCTGGTTGAAGGCCTTGGCGCCGCCACCGAGAGTGACGTCGGCCCGAGTTTCGACGAGCTGCTCGGAGATGGAGCCGAGGCCGCCGTTCTCGCGGTACTGCTGGTTGTAGAAGTCGCCGAAGCAACCCTTATTGCCTTCCTTCGTGTTCTCCGGGCCGTAGCACTTGCGGCCGACTGCGTGGGAGCCCATGCCCGCCGGGGTAGCGTCCTGAATCTCAGACGTGGAGACGTTGCCGGTGCGCATGCCGGCCTTCTTGGCGATCTCGATCAAGTTCTCGACGGGTTTGCCGTCGATCTGGATGCCGAGCGCGCCATTGTACGTCTTGGTGCCGGTCGACCATGCGGTGGCGGAAGCGGCGGAGTCCGTCACGTAGTTGAACTTGCCGCTGGCGTCGATGGAGTGGTGGGTGTACATGCCCTCCGAGGTGAGCTCGTCGATGCCCTCGAAGCGGCCTGCCGCACCCTTGAGGTAGTTGCGGGCAGCGGTGATTTCCTGCTGGCCCATGCCGTCGCCGATGATGAGGATCACGTTGCGAGCGGTGGCGTCGGTGCGGCCCTGGCCGGCCTTGCCGAATTGGGCGCAGTCGCCAGGCCCAGGAGCCGTGACGTTGCCGTCCGCGTCGATGGTGACACAGTTTTCAGGACCGTTGTAGGAGCGGGTCGTGGGCGCACTGGCCGCGTCGCCGGGGGACGCAGTCATCGCCAGCGAACCGATCATGCCGGTCAGCGTGAGCGCGGCCAGCGAAGCCGTGCGACGCTTGGATGAACGATGAGACATGGGTCGCCTTTCTTGCAGCTCGGATGTTGGGAACAACATCTCGTTGAGGTCCCCTCCATCCCATCGCCCGCAATCAACCAATGCCCGCACAACAGATGACCATTTGGTGAACAATTGGAAACTTGGGAACACAGGGATGACAAGTGCAAACGGGTGTCCAGCAGCGATGTGTACTTCCGTTGTTCACCTAGCGTGGGCTTGTTGCGAATCGATGTCAGTACCTCTCGCGGAGGGCCGGTCTGCGCGCAGATTGCACGTCGGAGCCCCGTTGTTCGGCTGAGGGCACTAGGCTGCGAGAGGTGAACATCTCCGAAGCATCTGCACGTGTCCTGCCCGGCGTTCTTGACGACCTCAAGCGTCTCGTCGCTATCCCTTCCATCTCTTCCCTGCCCGAGCATCACGACGACGTGGTAGCCGCTAGTGAAGAAGTGGCTCGACTCATCCGTGAGGCCGGAGCCGCTGAGGTTCGCTTCCTGGAAGCGGGTGGCAAACCCGCCGTCTACGCGCACTTCCCGGCCCCCGAAGGCCAGCCCACGGTGCTGCTCTACTCCCACTACGACGTCCAGCCCACCGGCGATGTCGCGCAGTGGAGCTCGAACCCGTTCGAGGCCACCGAGCGCGACGGGCGATTGTTTGGCCGAGGCACCGCCGACGACAAGGGCGGCGTGGCCGTGCACCTGGCCGCGCTGCGCGCCTTCGACGGCAAGCCGCCGGTGGGAGTCAAGCTGCTCATCGAGGGAGAGGAGGAGCAGGGCTCCCCGACGATGTCCGCCATCCTCGATAAGTACCCCGACGAAACCAGCGCCGACGTGTTCGTGATCGCGGACGCCACCAACTGGGAGGTGGGAACGCCGTCGCTCACCACCATGCTGCGCGGCCTCGTCGACGCCACCGTCACGGTGAAGACACTCGAGACCCCGATGCACTCCGGCGCCTACGGCGGTGTGGTTCCCGACGCGCTCACCGCGCTGTGCCGCCTCATGGCAACGCTCCACGACGAGCGAGGCAACGTCGCGATTGAGGGTCTGGTGAGCTCCGACGACGTGGCCGTCGACTACTCCGACGAACGCCTGCGCGAGGAGACCGGCCTGCTCGACGGCGTCGAACTCATCGGCGACGGGCCTGCCGCCGCGCGCCTGTGGACCAAGCCGACGGCCTCCGTGCTCGCCATCGACGCCACCCCGGTCAAAGACGTGTCGAACGTGCTTGTTGCGAGCGCGCGCGCCGTCGTGAGCGTGCGGATTGCGCCCACCGACGACCCGGAACACGCCAGCGAAGCGCTGAAGAAACACCTCCTCGAGCACGCGCCGTGGGGCGCGCACGTGGAGGTGGAAGCCGGGCGCGGCGGTTCCGGCAGCTTCCTCGAACTCACCGACGATCGCGCCCAGGCTGCCGTCGCGGCCTTCCGGGAAGCCTTCGGCAAGGAGCCCGTCGAAATGGGCTGCGGCGGATCCATCCCGATCGTTGCCGACTTCTCCAGCCGCAACCCGGACGCGCTCGTGCTCGTCACCGCAGTCGTCGACCCGTACTCACGGATGCACGGCATCAACGAGTCGCTCGGCCTCGACGACTTCGGCAAAGCCTGCCACGCTGAGGCGCAGCTCCTGGCCAACCTCGCGGAGGTCCAGGCATGAGCCGCATCGAACGCGACTCGCTCGGCGAGCTGGAGATTCCTTCCGACGTCTACTGGGGCGTGCACACCGCCAGGGCCGTCGAAAATTTCCCCATCAGCAAGCGCGCGATCGGCGTGTATCCCGACCTCATCCGTGCCTTCGCGCAGGTGAAACAGGCCGCGGCACGCGCCAACGCCGACCTCGGTGAACTCGACGACGAACGCGCCGGCTACATCGACCAAGCCTGCCAAGACATCATCGACGGACGCCTGCAAGACCAGTTCGTCGTCGGGGTCATTCAGGGTGGGGCCGGCACCAGCACGAATATGAACGTGAACGAGGTGATCGCAAACCGGGCGTTGGAGATCGCTGGCCACCCCAAGGGTGACTACGCGTTCATCCATCCCATCGATCACGTGAACCGCGCGCAGTCCACCAACGACTCGTACCCGTCGGCGGTGAAGCTCGCCATCGCGGCGGCCATCAAGAAACTCATCGCGGAAGTGCAGCTGCTGCAGTACTCGTTCCATCTGAAGGGCCGCGAGTTTCGCCATGTGCTGAAGGTGGGGCGCACCCAGCTGCAAGACGCCGTGCCCATGACTCTCGGGCAGGAATTTCACGGGTTTTCCACCACCCTCGCCCAGGACATCGAGCGTCTCCAAGGTCTCCTTCCGCTGCTGTTCAGCCTTAATCTCGGCGCGACGGCGATTGGCACCGGCATCAACGCGCACGTCGATTACGCCCCCGCGGTGATGCAACACCTGCGCGCCATCACGGGCGAAGCTGGCCTGTCCACCGCGCGTGACCTCATTGAGGCGACGAGCGACACCGGCGTGTTCATGTCCACGTCGGCGGTGGTGAAGCGCGCCGCCATGAAGGTCAGCAAGATCTGCAACGACCTCCGTCTGCTCTCTTCCGGCCCGCAGGCAGGCTTGGGTGAGATCAATCTACCCGCCCGTCAGGCTGGTTCGTCGATCATGCCAGGCAAGGTCAACCCGGTGATCCCGGAGGCGGTATCGCAGGTGGCGTACGTCGTCGCGGGCTCGGATGTGACGGTGGCGATGGCCTCCGAGGCTGGGCAGCTGCAGCTCAACGCCTTCGAACCCGTGATGGCGCACGTCATTTTGCAGAACACGACGTGGCTGCGCCGGGCTATCCGGACGCTACGCATCAATTGCGTCGACGGCATCACCGCCAACGAGGAGCACCTGGCGGAGATGGTCAAGAACTCCGTGGGCGTCGTGACTGCGCTGTCGCCCGCCATCGGCTACCAAGCCGCTGCCGACGTCGCGAAGGCCGCGCTACGGGGCGAAGGTACCGTGAGGGAACTCGTCGTGCAGCGCGGGCTGCTCGACGAAGCGCAGGTGGACGCCATGATGAACCCGGCCCAGCTGTCGAATCAGGGGCCGGAAACTCAGACGATGCCCAAGCTCACGCCCGAACTCATCGCCGCGATTGAAAGCGACCTCGACTCCGCGGATCGCTTCGAACACTACTGAGCCAGTGGCGACTTGGACGCGAGCGGGCGTTGCCTCGTGTCCAAGTCTTGCTCAATGAGTTCGGCGATTGCCCTCGCCGCAGACTCGTCCTCGCTCATGACCGTCACCGCTGCACCGTGCTCTGCGCCGAGCGACATGATCATGAGCGGGGAACTCGCAACGACGGACTGGCCGTTGTGGGTCAAGATGACGGAAGCGTCGAGTGTCTGGGCAGCCTGGGCAATGATGCGAGCCGGGCGTGCGTGCAGCCCAATGGTCGATCCGACGGTGACGATCATCTCAGTCATTGCCTTCTCCCTTCTGCTGTGAATTGTGTGTCGTTCTCTGCCGCGCTGCGTGAACGAGACGTTAGGCCAATGTGTACACCACCGATGCAAATGGGGTGTGCGGCGATCATTGCCAATCCCAATTATCCCCCAAAGAGATGTGTCTGGGTAATCGGGGTGGTCCAGGCTCCATTTGGCGGTTTGGAAGAGAGCCGAGAAGTCAATACCCTGGGTATGTAAAACCGACGGTATTGGAGTGCTCATGGTCACCAGGCCTACCCGCAGCGAGGTGCAGCATGAGCTGCTGCGCTCCGCAGAAGCAGTATTCTCCGAACAGGGCTATCAGCGGGCGAGCCTCAACCAAATTGCGGAGCGCGCCGGATTCACCAAGGGCGCGGTGTACTCGAACTTCAAATCCAAACCCGAACTGTACGTCGCCACCTGTGAGCGGTGGATTATGGCGTCGGTGCAGAACCTGCAGCCCCGCCTCAGCGCTGCTATCGAGGGCGTCGACGAGTTGGAGCTCATCGCGGAACGCCTGGCGGAAGTATTAGTGGAACAGATCCCCGATGCCGTGATCCACCAGCGCACGCTTGCCGAATTTCGTCTGCTTGCTGTTCATGCTGACGGGGTGCGCGAGGGATACGCCACACTGCTGGAGCGGCGCATGGCTATGGTTGAGGATGTGCTCGCAGGCCATCCCCTGACGAGCGGATACAGTGAGGAGCGGCGTCGAAACATCGCCTTCGGCGCACTCACCATGCTCACTTCGTTGACGATGGAATGTGTGGCGGCGCCCGCCGTCGTATCGTTTTCCCTGGCGCGCGAAGCGTTGGCCCGATGCCTGAAAGGACTGCTCGCATGAACGCCGTGCTCGAAGCCAAGAACCTGGAAGCCGAAGGCCCTCGTGGGCGCATTTTCGGCCCACTCGACCTCACCCTCGACGCTCGCCAGATCTGTGTGGTGCACGGTGAGCAGGGCAGCGGCAAATCGTCGCTGCTACTCGCGTTGGCGGCCAGGCTGCGCGCCGCCACCGGCAGCCTCACCATCGACGGGATCGACGCCATCGCCAACCCCCGTCGTGCTATGGCCCTCACCGGCGTCGCACGGCTGGGCGACTACGTCGCGCCAGAAGACCGCCTGACGCTGCGCGAGTCCCTGTTTGAGCGCTGCTTTCTCGAAGGCATTTCCGTCCACGACGGGGTCGCCCGCGCAGATCAGTTGGAGCGGCTCGTCGGGTTCCGACTCGACCGCACCACCGAGATGGCCGACTTCACCCCGCTCGAGCGCACCATCGCGTCGGTGGGGCTCGTCATGCTCCGGCCGTCGAAGGTCGTGGTGCTCGACGATGCGGACGTGCTGGTGCCGCACGAACAGCAGCCGCTGATGTTCGAGCTCATTTCGAGGATGCTGTCCCTCGACGACGCGGTGCTGATCGCCGCCACCCTCGACCGAGGCACAGCGCCCGCGGGCGCCGTCGAGGTGACACTGCCGTCGCAGAAGAAGAAATCGTCGAGGCCTATCGACGAGGGGCTCGCCATCGTCGGTTTGTCGAAGGCCGAGCCCTTCGAGATTGATCCCGACGTGGTGGTGGCAAGCATTCGCAACGCGGGCCCCATCGAAGATTCGGTGCCCGATGACAATGACACGCCAACCGAAGACGACGGCGATGACGAGGAGGCTGAGGTATGAGGTCGATCACCCACTTCGTGCGCTATGAATTCCGACGCTTCAAGGGCGTTCCCCGCCTCGCGCTCATCTTCGTGCTGCTGCTGCCGCTGCTCTATGGCGTCATCTATCTGGGTGCCAACTGGAACCTCTACGACAACATCGACGAGATCAAGGTTGCCGTAGTCAACAACGACAAACCCACGAAATTCGAGGGCATGGAAATCGACGGCGGCGGCCAATTCGTCGAGGCGCTGCGCGACCGTCCTGTATTCGACTGGCAGTTCTTAGACTCCGAGGAGGAGGCGCGAGAAGGGCTGCGCGAAGGCGAGTACTACATGGTCATCACGGTGCCCGAGGATTTCTCGTCGAACCTCGTGAGCGCCGGCAACTACGATCCGAAACGTGCCGTGATCACCATGCATCGCGACGACGCCAACGGGTTCATCATCGGCTCGCTCACAGGTAAAGCCGAGGACACGCTCGCGAAGACCCTCGACTCCACCGTCTCCGACGCCTATTTCCGGGCACTGTTCGGTTCGCTGGAGGAGATCCGGCAGGGAATGCTGGACGCCGCAGACGGGGCAGGGCAGCTCGACGACGGGCTCAGCCAGGTGAAGGATGGCGTCGCCCAGATGCACGAGAAACTCCTCGAAGCCTCCAGCAAAACCGACGGCCTTGTCGACACCGCCAATGCCATAGAGCAGGGGCTCGACGGTGTGAGCGCGTCGGTGGACGAGATGGCCAAGGGAGCCGCGCAGATGCGCTCGGGGGCGAGCACCGTCGCGGATGCGGGGGTGGCGGTGTCCGGGAGCCTCCAGGCCGCTGCTGCGCAGGTCGACCCGCTCATCAACCACGCGCTCGGGCAATTGCCGAAGGTGCGGGATCAGGCGGGCCAGCTGGTCAACGTGCAGGGCGAGATCAACAGCGACGGCGGCGGGCTCGTCGTCGACCTGAACCGTCACGTCGACCGGGCGCGCACGCACTCCAGCAGCCTCGGCGCGAAATACCCCGAACTCGCCAAGGACAAGGATTTCATCGCGCTCACGCGCGAGCTCGATGGGGCGCGGAACTCGCACGTGACGCTCACATCGAAGCTCGACCAGGCTGCCACGCTCACGGCAGGTATCAACCTCCAGCTCGACACAAGCGGCCTGGAGAATGCGGCCCGCAACGCAAAAACGTCGCTCGACAACGCGCGGAAGCAGGCGGGCAGTGTCGATGATGGGGTCGCGGCCATGCGGGCCGGTGCGGGCACCGTCGATAAGGGCCTCCAAGACGGCCGCGACGCCCTGCGCAGCGTCGGTGCACAGGCGCGTTCGATCACTGACTCGATCCCCGAAGTCGTCGACGGCGTGGTGCGACTCACTGACGGTGTGGGTCAGCTCAACACCGCGGTCCCGCAGCTCTCCGATGGCGCTCACAAGCTTCGTACCGGGCTTGATGACGGCGCCCGGCGCCTGCCGCAACTGAGCGATTCCGAGCAAGAGAACCTGGCCGTCGTGATGAGCTCCCCAGTGGATCTGAAACAAATCGTCGATCACGACGCCGAGAACTACGGACGCGGCCTGGCGCCTCTGTTCGCCTCGATCGGTCTGTGGATTTTGTGCATCTCCGGATTCCTCGTCGTGCGCACGATCTCCGGCCGCGCGCTCACCGGGCGAGGCAACCCGCTGCGCATCGCGGCAACTGGGCTCGGGCCGATCGCAGCCATCGGCCTCGCGGCTTCCTGGCTCATGGGATTCGGCTTGTGGTTCTTCCTCGGCCTGAACCCCGTGCACCCGCTGCTGTTCTTCCTGCTGTTGACGGTCTCGTCGTTGTCATTCCTGTCGCTGGCATACATGTTCCGGGTGATCTTGGGGTCACCCCAGACCGCGCTGTTCCTGGTGTGGCTCATCATCCAGATTCCGTCCAGCGGCGGCACCTTCCCGGTGCAGATGTTGCCGCCGCTGTTCCAATACCTGGCTCCCATCTCGCCCATGTGGTACAGCGTGACGGCCTTTAGAGTGACGATCTCCGGGGGGTCGATGGCCACGTATTGGACGTGCGTCGGAGTGTTGGCCGGGGTGCTGGCGCTGGCGGTGACCGCGTCGGTGCTGCTCATCCGGCGCAGGCAGCGATTCCGCATGCGCGACCTGCACCCGCCGATGATCACGTCGGAAACGACCGCGGACTACGCCTTCTCGATCCGCCCGCGCTGATCGTCGCCAGAGCAGTTGACCGTTATCCTCCACGCCTGCAGAAAATCCCCGAAATGAGGGGGCCAGAAGCTTCTCGCGGAGGATAACGGTCAACTTTTCGGCCTTCCCCCGAAATTTCCCCTGTGGAAAACGGGCGTGGAGGGGTGCTGGTTACCAATCCTGTTGCATGGACTTTTTCGCAAACCAGCCCATCATCGCTGTCAGAGACCACCCGCACCTCGCCAACGCCCTGCGCTCCATGCGGCGCCGCGGCAAAGCGTGGTCGCCGCTACCTGGCGTCTACGCCCACCCCAACGTGCCCGACACGTGGGAGACCCGCGTGCTCGCCGCGATGGCATGGGCGCCCGACCACGCTCTCGTCGGTGCCTCCGCCGCTCGCGTGACGTGGTGGGACGACCTGCCCATCGACGACATCGAGCTGTGGGGCGCGCGTAAAGAATCTCCGGTGCCGTGGCTCACGGTGCGGCGCGCGTCGCTCGACCCCGACGTCATGATCTGGCACGACGACTACAAGGTCGCGGCCCCTGCGCTGTCGGCGGTGCAGCTGGTGAAGAGCATGGGTGGCAACGCCGTCGACGAGGCACTGCGGCGCGGCGTGGCCACCGTCGCTGACATGCACCTGGCACTGAGCCATGTGCCGGGGCACGCGGGAAATCGCCTTGCCAGGCGCATCTTGTGGGAATCCAGGGACGTGCCGTGGTCGGAGTTCGAGCGGCTCGCCCACACGATGCTGCGACGTGCCCGCATCACGGGTTGGAAAGCGAACGCTACCGTGCAGGTGGGCGGCATGGTCTTTCCCGCCGACCTGCTGTTCGGCGGCAGCAAGCTCGTCGCGGAGCTCGACGGCTATGAATTCCACAAAGAGCGCGCAACATTCGTGCGCGATCGAGTGAAGCAGAACCTGCTCACCCTGGCCGGATGGCAGGTGCTGCGGTTCACGTGGGAGACGATCGACGACCTCGTGCCGCAAATCCGCCAGGCGCTCAGTCAGAAGAGATGACCGTTATCCTCCACGAGGAGCGGTTGGCCCCCTAATTTCGGTAGAAATCGTCAGGTGTGGAGGATAACGGTCAACATCGACGGGTCAGCGCAGCCAAGCCGTGGTGTTGGCCGGGATCTCGCCTTCGACGGGGTGGCTTGCGACGAGGACCTCCCGCCCAGCAGGCACGGGCACGGGGCGACCCGAGACGTTGACGATCACCTGCACACCAGCGTTGTCGAACATCAGCACGCCCTCGGGGGCTTCGAGCCATGTCAGGGTGCCTGCGCCGAGCCCTAGCTCCTTGCGCAGGCGCAGAAGCCGACGGTACAACTCCAGCGTGGAGCCCGCGACCCCGCGCTGCTGGGCCACCGCATAGTGCGCGTAATGCTCGGGCTGGGGCAGCCACGTCTTGCCGGTGGGGGAGAAACCCATGCCCGGCGCCTCGGCGTTCCAGGGCAGCGGGATGCGGCACCCGTCGCGGCCGAGCTCCTCGTGGTTGGACTGGAACCAGGCAGGGTCCTGGCGGTACTCGTGGGGAAGGGTCGTGTGGTCGGGCAGGCCCAGCTCCTCACCCTGGTAGAGGTAGGCCGAACCGGGCAGCGCCAGCTCGAGCATCGTCGCCGCGCGGGCGCGGCGAAGGCCGAGCTCCTCGTCGGGTTGCGGATCGCCGGGTCCGAGAAACTCCTTGTGGACGCCCGGTTCGTCCTCGCGTCCGAGCCGGGAGGTGTGCCGCATGGTGTCGTGGTTCGACAGCACCCACGTCGTGGGTGCGCCCACCTTGGCATCCGCGGCCAGCGATGTCTCGATCTGCTCGCGATAGTGCTCAGCATCCCACTCGCAGGTGAGGAACCCGAAGTTGAACGCGGTGTGCATCTCGTCGTCGCGCAGGTATAGCGCCAGCCGGTCGGGGTCATCCACCCAAGCTTCTGCGACGAGGATGCGCTCGCCCTCGTACGAGTTGAGGATCGCCCGCCATCGCCGATACACCTCGTGCACGCCGTCTTGATCCCACATGGGGCCCTGGCCGCCTGAGATCATCCGGTAGTCGGCGTCGTCGTCGGGAAGTCCGGGGGCCTTCACCAGGGAGTGCGCCACGTCGACGCGGAACCCGTCGACGCCGAGGTCGAGCCAGAACCGCAGGATGTGATCGAAGCCCTCGCGCACGCGCTCGTTGTCCCAGTCGAGGTCGGGTTGTGTGGTGTCGAATAGGTGGAGGTACCACTGTTCGGGGTTGCCGTTGGCGTCGTGGAGGCGTGTCCAGGCGTTGCCGCCGAAGATGGAGGTCCAGTTGTTCGGCGGCTGCTCCCCATTCTCTCCGCGGCCATCTGCGAAGTGGTACATCGCCCGTTCTGGCGAACCTGGGGCGGAGGCGAGCGCCGCCTGGAACCATTCGTGGTCGGCGCTGGTGTGGTTGGGAACGAGGTCGACGATCAGCCGCAGCCCGCGCTGGTGGCACTCGTCGATCAGCCGGCGGGCGTCGTCGAGATCACCGAACATCGGGTCGATCGTCAGGTAGTCGGCGACATCGTAGCCGGCGTCTTTCATGGGGGAGCGGTAGAACGGCGAGCACCAGATGGCGTCGACGCCGAGGTCGCGGATGTGGTCGAGTCGCGAGATGATGCCCGCGAGATCGCCGTACCCGTCGCCGTTCGCGTCGGCGAACGAGCGGGGGTAGATCTGGTAGATGACGGCGTCGCGCCACCACGAAGTGGTTGTCATGGTGCTCCTGTCGTGTCTCGAATGGTCAGATCTGGTGCGAACAGCTGCTCGTCGGCGGCCACGTGTTCGCCGCGCAGCATCGTGAGGAGCGCCCCGACGGCGGCCTCGCTGATGGTGTTCACAGGTTGGCGCACGGTGGTGAGGTTGGTGAGGTGCATGACGGGTGAATCATCGTAGCCAATGACGCTGTAATCGGCGGGAACGTGGAGGCCCTGGCGGGATGCTTCCCGGACGAGGCCGAGCGCCATCACGTCGGAGCCACAGATGATGGCCGTGTGGTCGCTGGCTAGCAGACGTCTGCCGGCGCGGCCACCGCCGTCCGCGGTGTACTCGGTGTACTCGATGTCGACTTCCTCGAATCCGAGCGCCAAGAAGGCCTCTGCCTTGCGGGTGGTAGGCATGTAGCGGGGCTGGCCGACGGCGAGCCCGATGCGTTCATGACCAAGCCCACGTAGGTGTTCGACGGCGAGCTCGATGCCGGCGTGATCGTCGGCGCAAAAGAAGGGCGCGGCGATGTCGTCGTTCGAGCCGTTGATGTAGACGGCAGGGACGTGATCGTCGGTGAGCATGTGGTAGGGCGCCTTCGATGCGAGGGAGTCGGCCGAAGCGCCGGAGACGGAGATGATGCCTGAGATCTCGGAGGTGCGTAGCGTGTCGAGGTACTGCATCTCGCTGTATCCACCCTGGCTCACGGGGCACACGATGGCCGAGTATCCGGCGTCGTAGAGGACGAGGCTCAGTTCTTGCGCGTACTGCGGAAAGACGGGGTTGGAGAGCTCGGGTACAAGAATGGCGACGACGCGAGAGGCAACCTTGGTGGGGGCTTCATAGCCCGCAGCTTCGAGTGCGCGCAGCACCACGTCACGGGTGGTGTCTTTCACACCGGGTTTTTGGTTCATGACGCGCGAGACTGTCGCTGTGGATACTCCAGCGGCCGCAGCGATGTCGGCCAGGGTCGTCGTGATCATCGTTGTACCTCCGGGACCATTGATTCAGGTCACGTTACTGCCCTCAAGATACCTTTGCAACAGGATGTAAAGGTTTCGTAACATTTCCAAAAGGGCTTGCAATTGGCTCGCGGCAGTGCTTGAATGTCCTCCAACTGAGGATTGCAGCGAGTGCAGTTCTCGGAAATGTCGGAATCAAAGGAGATTGATCTCATGCACAAGCGCTTGATCACTATCGCCGCAGCCGCCGCTCTCGCCTTGACGGCATGTGGGGGCTCGGGTGGTGGCGAAGCCAAACCCTCGGAAAACGCGAAGAGCGAACAGCCCAAGCAGGCCGGTTCCCTCACGATCTGGGCAGACGAAACGCGCATCGACGCCTTCAAGGAGCTGGGTGCCCAGTTCAAGGAAAGCTCCGGCGTGACACTCGACGTCGTTCAGAAGCCGACGGGTGATATCGCCAACGACTTCATTGCTCAGGCGGGCTCGGGTCAGGGCCCAGACCTCATCGTTACCGCCCACGATGGGCTCGGCAACCTCGTGCAAAACGGCGTGATCTCGCCCATCGAATTCGCATCGAAGGCAGCCGCGTTCAACCCGGTCGCTGTGCAGGCCGTCACCCAGGACGGCAAGGTGTGGGGCATGCCCTACGCGCTCGAGAACATCGCGCTGGTGCGCAACAACAAGCTGGCGAAGGACACCCCAGACACGCTCGACAAGCTCATCGAGCAGGGCAAGAGCAACGGCTCGAAGTACCCGCTGCTGGTGCAGCAGGGCGAGCAGGGTGACCCGTACCACATGTACCCCATCCAGACCTCGTTTGGTGCCCCTGTGTTCCAGATGAAGGACAACGAATACACCACTGAGTTGGGCATGGCCGGCCCTGAAGGTGAGGCCTTCGCCGAATACATCCAGATACTTGGCAAGGAAGGCATCCTGTCCGGCGACATCGGCGGCGAGCAGGCCAAGCAGCTCTTCCTCGATGGCAAGAGCCCGTACATGATCACCGGTCCGTGGAACACCGCGGAGTTCACGAAGGCTGGCATGGACATCTCCGTGCTCCCCGTGCCGTCGGCCGGAGGCAAGCCGTCGGCTCCGTTCGTCGGTGTGCAGGTGGTCTACGTCTCTGCGAAGAGCAAGAATGCCCTCGTCGCGAACCAATTCATCGATTTCCTCGGTTCCAAGCAGGCCCAGGACAAGCTCTACGAGCTCGGCGGACGTGTGCCCGCACTCAAGGAATCCGCGGACGCTATCGACGATGAACTGATGTCTGGCTTCAACGACGCCGCCAAGGATGGCCAGCCCATGCCGACCATCCCTGAGATGAACGCCGTGTGGGAGTTCTGGGGCAACACCCAGATTCAGATCATCGATCAGAAGTCGCCCGACGCTAAGGCCGCGTGGCAGACGATGGTCAAGAACATCCAGTCGAAGTTCTGATTTATCCTCGCTATCGGATAGGGGCGGGCTACGGTAATGCCAAGCCCGCCCCTACTGAGTATCGAAGGGCAGCAAGTTGAGCACAGCAACGAAGGTGGAGCGCCCACCACTCTCACACGCTCGGGATCTCTCGCGCCCGGGCTTCTACGTCAAGCTCCTACTCATGGGGCTCGTCAACGCATTCGGCATCTACGGGATTCTCGCCTGTTACGGTCAGCAGCGCTGGGGCATCCTCGTGTTCCTCGTCGCCTCGTTGGCGATTGCCGATGTCATCTACTTCTCCAAGCGTGCCATTCCCGCAAAGTATCTGTTCCCCGGCCTGATCTTTTTGATCATCTACCAGGTCTACGTCATGGGAATGACGGGCTACGTCGCGTTCACGAACTATGGCGACGGGCACTCCGACACCAAGCAGCACGCAGTCGGGCAAATCCTCGCCACCTCCGAGGCTGAGGGCGACGTGCAGCTGCCCCTCACGGTCATGGAGCGCGATGGCGAGCTTGGGTTTGCCGTCGTGCGTGACGGCAAGGCCATGTTCGGCACCGCAGAGCAGGCGCTGGAACCGCTCGAGGGAGCCACCGTCGAAGGCGACAGGGTGACGGGAGCTGACGGCGCCAGCGTGCTGTCGACGCAGGACATCATCACCCGTCAAGACGAGGTGCTGAACCTGCGCGTTGCCTTGAGTGACGACCCTAATGAGGGCTCGCTGCGCACCCGCAACGGTTCGACGGCCACGCAGGCCACGCCGTCACTGCGCTACGACGAAGCCAAGGACACCTTCACCAACACGGCAGGCACCGTGTTCAAGGCCGACGAATCCAAGGGCAACTACATCTCTGACCAGGGTGAGAAACTCGAGCCAGGGTGGCGGGTGAACGTCGGGTTGAAGAACTTCACGTTCCTATTCACCAACCCCGAGGTGTCGAAGTTCTTCCTCGGGTCGCTCGGCTGGACGTTCGCGTTCGCGTTCCTCTCGGTGTTCACGACGTTCGCGTTGGGTCTGCTCATCGCCGTGATCTTCAACGATCCCAGGGTGAAGGGGCGGGTCATCTACCGTTCGCTGTTCATCCTGCCCTACGCCTTCCCCGGCTTCCTGGCCGCGCTGGTGTGGAAGGGCATGCTGAACAGGCAGTTCGGGTTCATCAACCAGACGTTGCTGGGCGGTGCCACCATCGATTGGTTGGGCGACGGGAACCTCGCGAAGCTGTCGATCCTCATGGTGAACCTATGGTTGGGTTTCCCCTACATGTTCCTGATCTGCACCGGCGCGCTCCAGTCGATTCCCGGCGAGCTCACCGAGGCCGGCATCATGGACGGTGCGGGTCCGGTGAAGCGATTCTTCAACGTGACGCTGCCGATGCTGATGGTCTCCGTGGCGCCGCTGCTGATTTCGAGCTTCGCATTTAACTTCAACAACTTCTCACTGATCTACATGCTCACCGGCGGTGGCCCCAACTATCCGGGCGCGCCGTTCAATGTCGGTGAAACGGACATCTTGATCTCGATGGTGTACGCCATCTCGTTCGAGGGTGAGAAGCAATACGGCGTGGCCAGCGCACTGTCGATCATCATCTTCGTGGTGGTGGGCATCATCGCCTGGCTTGGTTTCCGTCAGACTCGCAAGCTTGAGGAGATCATGTGATGAGTACGCAATCGGTAACCTCTAAGCAAACGTCCGGCGCGCAGTCCGCACCGGAGCAGCGCAAAGTCAAGGGCGCGGGGTGGCGGTGGTTCAAGTCAGTGGGCTGGAAGCACGTGTTCGCCATCGTGTTCATCGTCTACTGCATCCTGCCGCTGCTGTACGTCGTCTCTGCCTCGGTAAACCCGAGGGGCACCCTCACGGGCTCGAATAACCTGTTCCAGGCGTTCACCGGAGCGCACTACCAGAGGTTGCTGGAGACGGACTTCCCGAAGTGGGCGCTGCACTCACTGTTCGTGTCGAGCGTCACCGCCGTCGCTACCGTCCTCATGGCGGCCTGCGCGGCGTACGCGTTCAGCCGGTTCCGGTTCAAGGGCCGCCACGGTGGGCTGACGTTCCTGCTCATCATCCAGATGTTCCCGCAGATGCTGGCCTTCGTCGCCATCTTCCTGCTGCTGCTCACCATTCAAGAGATCTACCCACCGCTGGGGCTCGGGCAGCACCTCGGGCTGATCGCCGTCTATCTGGGCGGCGCGCTGGGGGCGAACACCTTCCTCATGTACGGCTTCTTCAACACCATCCCGAAGGAGCTCGACGAGGCAGCGAAGATCGACGGCGCCACGCACGCCCAGATTTTCTGGGGCATCATCATGCGCTTGGTGTCGCCCATCCTCGCGGTGGTCGGCCTGCTGAGCTTCGTCGGCACCTACGGCGAGTTCATCCTTGCGCGCGTGGTGCTGCAGCGTCCTGAGCAGTACACGCTCGCCGTCGGCCTCTATGTGTGGGCCTCCGACGAGCGCAACGCCCCGTGGTCGCTGTTCGCCGCAGGTGCGGTGCTCGCCGCAATCCCCGTTATCCTGCTGTTCATGTTCCTGCAGAAATACATCGTGAGCGGGCTCACCGCTGGCGGTGTGAAGGGATAACGATGTTCCGAAGCTAGTGATGGGCAAGGGACGGAAGGCCGGGCTCAGGTGCGTACTGCATCGGCCCGGCCTCCTTGTCTCTATTGGGTGAACGAAACCACGTCGAACCATGCACGCCCTGCGACGGATGGATACGATGAACGGGTGCTCCACCCAGACGGCAAGCTCACCCTTGAGCTCGATCCCATCGACACCCCACCTCGCGACGAGTGTGGCGTGTTCGGCGTCTGGGCCCCCGACGAGGACGTCGCTCAACTCACCTACTTCGGGCTGTTCGCCCTACAACACCGCGGCCAAGAGTCCGCAGGCCTAGCGGTGTCGTCCGGCGAGCGCATCACGGTGTTCAAAGACATGGGGCTGGTGGCGCAAGTATTCGACGAGTCGACGCTGAAGTCGCTGCCGGGCGACATTGCCATCGGGCATACGCGGTATTCGACGGGCGGTTCGTCGACGTGGAACAACGCCCAGCCCACCTTCCGCTCGCGCCCCGACGGCACGGGGTTGGCGCTCGCCCACAACGGCAACCTCACGAACACCGACGAGCTCGAGGCGTGGCTGCACGAACTCGCGCCGGAAACGAAGGTCGCATCCAAGCATGCCGCGATGGATTCAACGTCGGACACGGCCCTCATCTCGGCGCTCATGGTGTCGATGGGGGAGAAACCCCTGGAGGACATCGCTCATGAGGTGCTGCCACGCCTCAAGGGTGCATTCTCGCTGGTGTTCATGACCCCGACGACGCTGTACGCCGCGCGCGACCCGCAGGGCGTGCGCCCGCTCGTACTCGGACGGTTGCGCACAGGCTGGGTGGTGGCGAGCGAGACGGCGGCGCTGGACATCGTCGGCGCATCGTTCATCCGTGAAATCGAGCCGGGGGAATTCGTCGCTATCGACGCGGCCGGGCTTCGTACCCAGCGTTTCGCTGAAGCGCGGCCGAAGGGCTGCATCTTCGAGTACGTGTACCTGGCGCGTCCGGATACGAAGATTGCCGGGCGGGGCGTGTACGAAACTCGCGTCGAGATTGGTAGACGTCTCGCGCGCGAGCATCCCGTCGACGCCGACCTGGTGATCCCCACGCCCGATTCCGGCACGCCGTCGGCAATCGGGTTTGCGAAGGAATCGGGCATCGAGTTCGGGCTCGGGCTCGTGAAGAACTCTTACGTCGGACGCACCTTCATTCAGCCGTCCGACACCATCCGGCAGCTCGGCATTCGTTTGAAGCTGAACCCGCTGCGCGCGGTGATCGAGGGCAAGCGGCTCGTGGTCGTCGACGATTCCATCGTGCGCGGCAACACCCAGCGCGCCCTCGTGCGGATGCTGCGCGAGGCGGGCGCCAGCGAGGTGCATGTGCGCGTCGCGTCGCCGCCGGTGTTGTGGCCGTGCTTCTACGGCATCGACTTCGCCACGCGCGCGCAGCTGATCGCGCCCGGACTCACCGTCGATGACATCTGCCGTTCCATCGGGGCTGATTCCCTCGGATATGTTTCGATGGAGGCCATGACCGAGGCGACGACGGTGCCGGCCTCACAACTGTGTCGTGCCTGTTTCGACGGCCACTATCCAATCAGTATCCCCAAGGAGCAGGGCAGGCTGCTCGGTATCACGAACGAGGAGGAGCTGTGAGCAACGCGTACGCGCGGGCGGGCGTCGACATTGAGGCGGGGGATCGTGCCGTCGAGCTGATGAAGGCTTCGGTGGCGCGCAGCCGCCGCCCCGAGGTGCTGGGTGGGCTGGGCGGCTTCGCCGGATTCTTCGATGCCAGCGCGCTGAGGACCATGAAGCAGCCGGTCCTGGTGAGTTCCACCGACGGTGTGGGCACCAAGGTGGCCATCGCGCAAGCTCTCGACAAGCACGACACGATCGGCTTCGACCTGATCGGCATGCTCGTCGACGATCTCGTCGTCACCGGCGCCGAGCCGCTGTTCGTCACCGACTACATCGCCTGTGGCAAGGTGGTTCCCGAACGCATCGCTGCCATCGTCGGTGGCATCGCCGACGCATGCGTCGCCGCGGGCTGCGCGCTCGTCGGTGGCGAAACCGCGGAGCATCCTGGCCTGCTCGGGCCGGATGAGTACGACGTCGCCGGCGCCACGACGGGTGTGGTGGAGCGCGCCAAGATTCTCGGCCCCGAACGGGTGCGAGCGGGCGATGTCGTCGTCGCATTGGCCTCCTCGGGATTGCATTCCAACGGCTATTCGCTCGTGCGGCACGTGCTGTTGCAGGAAGCTCGCTGGCGGCTCGACCGTCACGTCGACGAGCTCGGACGCACGCTGGGTGAGGAGCTGCTGGAGCCCACGAAGGTGTATGCCCTCGACGTGCTGGCGCTCATCGACGAGGTGGAGACGCATGCGTTTTCGCACATCACCGGCGGCGGGCTCGAAGCGAACCTCGCCCGTGTGATCCCTGACGGGCTCAGCGCGCGGCTGCAACGCTCGTCGTGGACGCCCGCGCCTATTTTCCAGCTCGTGCAGCAGGTGGGCGGTCTCACGCAGGCCGACCTTGACGCCACCTTGAACATGGGGGTGGGCATGGCAGCCATCCTGCCTGCGGAATCCGTCGATGGCGCGCTCGCGCTGCTTGAACGGCGCGGCATCAGCTCCTGGGTGCTGGGTGAGATTACGGACGGCGAAGGCTCGGGCACAGCGGCACTCATCTGAGGGTGAGCCTGCACACCTTTATGATTGCCCGCATGCGGCGTGTGTGGCTCAGTGGGTTGTTGGTGCTACTGGTGGGCTGTGCGCCCTCGTCTCCCAGCGGGCCGGGCTCTCCGACGCCGTCAGCGACTCCTCCGACGCCCACGATGCCGTCCCCAACGCCCAGGACGCCGTCGCTGGAGCCGTCCGCCGCGCTTGAGCAGATCGGCGCGACGGAATGCGTCACACAGTTCCGCCATGATGCTGAGCCGTGGACTATCGAGATTGACCCGCAGTGTGACGACCTCTTGGCGCTCGGCGAGACGCTGTTCTCAGTCGTGAACGACGCCGGCCGCGAGGGCGAGCCGGAAGCGATGATCGTGCACGGGCCGTGGCGGGTGCCGGTGGAATACGAGCACGATGGTGGTGGCCCGCCGCCGGGGCCGGCCGACCTGCGGTGGATCCGTTGGCTTGCGGACGTGCCCGTCGCGCAGGGATCGATCACACATGCAATAGCACGCGTAAAGCTCTCCGACGACGCGCGCGCCGTCGACGTGATGCATGATCTCATCGCAAAGAACGTTGTCGATGATGAGCGCGCGTCCCTGCAGCTCGAAGGCGGCGGCTCGACGATCAACCTCGCCCCTGGCAACGCGGCCCAGGCGGAGCAGTTCGCTGCGTACGAACGGGTGCTCGCGCAGGCGTCGTCGAACGTTGGCGAGTTCACGGCGTTGCCGCCGAGGATGAAGGTGAGTGTGCGCGACTCGACGCACGCGATGAGCGTCGTTGATGCGATTGGCAAGGAGTCCGCTGCGCTCACCAGCCACCAGGTGAGCCTCGTGTTTCCCGATGGGCGACGGGTGCAAGGCAAGGTGTCTGAGCTTCGTGAGGGACTTTCAGGGGAGTCGGAGGTGGCAAAGCAGGTGGCGACGACCGGCGCGCGCTTGACGTTCACGGACTTCCGCGACCATTACTCCCTCGACGTGCCGGATGTCGATTCGTTCGCCAAGTTTGTGGCATTGGTCTCGTCTGATCAGTGGAAGGGCCGGCCGGAGCTGAGCGTGGAAGTCATCCCGCGGTATGCGGACAATCCGTTCACGTTGAAGCTGGAGTTATGGCGCGTCGTGGGGCCCATCATCGTCGATGCGCACAAGGCAGGTATGACCGAGACTCGCGCCAACGAGGGTAGATCAGGGACGGCTAAGCGCACGTTCGACATCGAGTTCAAAACTCCCCTAAACGGCCCGGACCTCACCTCTTCGGAAGGGTATCGGCGCATCGTCGAGATACTCCGGGCGCACCAGTGGGAAGGCCGGGCCCAGATTGAGCTGGCCTACGACGAGCATCTCCTCTTCTGGAGCACCGCCGAAGGCAGGGCCGAGGGCGCACACAACTCGCGGCCGGGCGCGAAACAGCGCGAACCATACGGGTGGGGCAAGGACTTTCTTGCGCTGTGGGACTCGACGGCAAAGCGTTGAGGGGCCCTGCCTGTGCTGAGCCGTGCGTCCGATACAGTGTGAGGAAACGATTTCATTGAGTGATCGGAGGGTGCTGTGACAGCGATCCTCTCTATGCTCATGTTCCTCGTGGAGCTGCTCACCTGGGTGTCGATTGGCATCGTGTTTCACGCCCGAGCAGGCGGTGGCCTCGTCGGATGGATCGTGGCCGTGGTGGCGGTGTGTGTGGTGCTGGCCGGCTGGGTTCGATGGGCCGCACCGTCGTCGAGAAGCCGCACCCCGGCCAAGGCCGCCATGACCAAGATCGTCGTGTACGGCATTGCAATCGTGGGCATGGCCTCCATCGGGCACCTCGTGTTTGCCCTGGTACTCGCGGTGTCCGCTATCGTGCTTGCCCGCGCGCTGGCTTCCGCCACCAGACGCTGAGCCTACGGCTTCGCCCCACAAAATGACGAAGCGTGAGCCGACGATGATCGTCAGCCCACGCTTCGTGCCGCGATGTTAGGAGCCTCGGCTAGAACCTCGGCGTGATGTTCCAAATGCGCTGCATGTAGTCGCGCATGGAGCGATCAGAGGTGAAGTAGCCGCAGCGGGCGACGTTCAAGATCGCGGAGCGCGTCCACGCCTCAGGGTCGGCGTACTTCGCTTCAACCTCGGCCTGCTTGTCCATGTAGGAAGCGAAGTCGGCGAACAGCATGAAGCGATCGTGGTAGAGCCAGCTGGAGACCAGCGACTCGAAGGTGGTGCGGTCGCCGTCGGAGAAGACCCCCGAGGAGATCAAGTCAACGGCCGCCTTGAGCTGCGGGTCCTTCGAGTAGTACTCGCCCGGCTCGTAGCCCTGCTGCTGCAGCTCGGCCACTTCCGGTTCGGTCATGCCGAACAGGAAGAAGTTGTCGTCGCCCACGAACCTGCGGATTTCGACGTTGGCGCCGTCGTCCGTGCCGATCGTGAGCGCGCCGTTCAGCGCGAACTTCATGTTGCCCGTACCGGAGGCCTCCATGCCCGCGAGCGAGATCTGCTCCGAGAGGTCGGCCGCAGGGATGAGCTTCTCGGCGAGAGTGACGTTGTAGTTCGCCGGGAAGGCTACCTTCAAACGTCCCTCGAGGCGCTCGTCGGCGTTGATAACCTCTGCCACCTTGTTGATGAGGTGGATGGTGTCTTTCGCCAGGCGGTAGCCAGGGGCGGCCTTCGCGCCGAACACGACGGTGCGCGGCGTGATGTCGGAAGCCGGGAGCTTGCCGGAGACCACCTGCTCGTACAACGAAACGATGTGCATGAGCTTCAACGACTGACGTTTGTACTCGTGCAGGCGCTTCACCATCACGTCGAGGAGGTGCCCGTCGGGCAGCTTGATGCCGTCGCGCTCAGCAAGAAGGTTGGTCAAGCGCGTCTTATTGAACGCCTTTGCCTCGCGGAAGCGGGCCCGGAACTCGTCGTCCTCCGCGAAGGGTTCCAGCTCTCGCAGGCGTTCGAGATCGTTCACCCAGCCCTTGCCGATGGTGTCGCTAATCAGATCCGAGAGCTTGTAGTTGGCCATGCGGATGAAACGACGGGGGGTGATGCCGTTCGTGACGTTCGTGAACTTGTCGGGCCACAGGTCGGCAAAGTCCTTGAGCACCTTGTCGCGCAGCAGCTGGGAGTGGAGTTCCGCGACGCCGTTGATCTTGATGCCTGCGGTCGCCGCGAGGTGCGCCATGCGAACGGAACGCTCGGGGTACTCCGCGATGATGGACATGCGCCCGACGCGCACCTCGTCGCCTGGGAACGCGGAACGCACCTCGTTGAGGAACTCCTCGTTGATGCGGTAGATGATTTCCAGGTGGCGGGGGAGCAGGCGGCCCAGAAGCTCCGTCGGCCATACTTCGAGGGCCTCCGGCAGCAGCGTGTGGCAGGTGTAGGCAAAGCACTTCGACGTGACCTCCCAGGCCTCGTCCCACTCGAAGCCCTCTTCGTCCATGAGCACACGCATGAGCTCGGGGACGCCGATGACGGGGTGGGTGTCGTTGAGCTGGAAGACGATGCGCTCGTGGAGGTTGTGTAGGTCGAAGTCGTCCTCGAGGCTGCGGATGAAGTCGCGGATCGACGCGGCGACGAAGAAGTACTGCTGCTGCAGGCGGAGTTCCTTGCCCTGCGGGGTGGAGTCCTCGGGGTAGAGCACCTTCGAGATGTTCTCTGCGAAGGTCTGGGCGCGCACTGCCTGCGCGTAGTCGCCGGCATTGAAGATCTGAAGGTCGAACGCGCGCGTTGCCTCAGCCGACCACAGGCGTAGGGTGTTCACGCAGCCATTCTTGAAGCCCGGCACCATGTAGTTGTAGGGCACAGCCTGCACATCCCAGTCCGGAACCCAGCGGGTGCGCTCGCGGCCGTCGTCATCGGTGTAACGCTCGGTGTGGCCACCGAAGTTCACCTTGACGGAGGCCTCGGGGTGCGGGAATTCCCACGGGGAGCCGAGCGCAAGCCAGGTATCGGGCTGCTCGACCTGGCGTCCGTCGACGAAGGTCTGGCGGAAGATGCCGTACTCGTAGCGGATGCCGTAGCCAATGCAGGAGACGTTCATCGTCGCGAGCGAATCGATGAAGCAGGCGGCAAGCCGGCCGAGGCCACCGTTGCCGAGGCCTGGTTCGACTTCCTGTGCGCGCAGACGCCACAGCTCAATGCCGCACTGCTTGAGGCCTTCCTCTGCGATCTCGCTGAGATCGGAAGCCTGCAGCGCGTTACCGAGCTGGCGGCCGAGGAGGTACTCGGCGGACAGGTAACCGACGGTCTTGCTGTGATTTCGCTGGTTGTCTTTGGTGGTCTCTAGCCAGCGGGCCATCAAATAGTTGCGGACGGTGAGCGCCAGCGCCATGTATTGGTCGTTGATGCTGGACGACTCGAGGGTGACGCCCTGCGTGGTGTTGAGCTCGTGCAGGAACTCCTTCACGAAGCCGTCGACGGTGTGCGGGGGAGTAGCGACAGGGGCGATTGCCAACGGGTGGGTTGGCTTGTCTGACGGGCCAAATACCCGATGATCAACGTTGGGGGTCTCGTCGGCTTGGAAGGTGCCGTTCGAATGCGCAGTTTCAGCCATGCCTGCATGGTACCGACCGATGCGGAGACTGTCGACGTGTGATGTATTCGTTTCGCAACGTTGCGAAACGTTTTGCATGAAGTGGGAGGAATCGCGTCGGGCCAGTGTCTGCGAACAGGCCCGGCACAGTCGGCATGAACTAGCTTCCAGTAGGGGGGGGCAGTCCGATGGGCGGCTTGTCGGGCCTGGACGGCGCTGGTAGTGAAGGGTCAGCTCGGATCCGAGTGCCGCCTCGGCAGCCAGTAGCGTGCCAGCAGATGGTTGGACAGAGTGAGTTATCCACAGCGGCTACCCGGCTCAGCGCTGTCATAGGCTGCTAAGCCAGGGTGAGACCTTGGCCCTGTTCGTGGACGAGAGCCCGAAGCAAAGTGATATCCGAGCTCTGATCCGCCAGTTCAAGTTCATCGGTACCGGGTCTCAGTACAGCGGCCATCCTTTGAAAAACATCCTTGACACGGTGTACTTCGCTCCGTCCCACGAGCGCCGCCTGCTTCAAGCCGCCGATCTTGTCTCGTACGCTCACTTCCGCGCTCGGATGACACCGAGACTTCTAAGAGCCACGCGGCGGGGCGGCAGGCCTGGGGGATTGTGAAGGGCCTGTGTGCTTGCTACTTCTGGATTCCCTAGATGCAACATCAGCCCCGGACGGAGCCGGGGCTGTGGCGGATGGGACTCGTTCGAGAACCCGTGAACCTCATTCTACGTGGCTGCGCCCCGTCCACCACAAGACAAAACTGCATACCCGTAGACAGCTGAGGGCAAAAGTGGGGTCTCGCGTAATCACACCCGCTCAACCCTGTAGGCACACGTGTCCGGGGTGCGCGGCGGCTGATGCTGGCTCCACCTGGAAGGTTGCGTGGCGGATGTTGAAGTGGCTCGCGGTGCAGTCCTGTGCTGCTTGCACGACGTCGGCGGCGTGGCCGTCGTGGAAGCACTCGTCGTTGACGACGATGTGCCCGGTGACGATGGGCAGGCCGGTGGCGATGGTGGAGGCGTGCAGATCATGCACCCCCTCGACCTGCTCGAGCGCTAGGAGGTGGGCGCGCACCTCGGCGAGGTCGAGAGACTCCGGGGTCTGCTCCATCAGTACCCGCAGGGTGCCGCGCAGGATGATCATCGCGCGCGGCACGATGAGTGCTGCGATGAGCAGGCTCGCGATCGCGTCGGCCTGCTGGAATCCCGTCGTGGCAATCAGGATACCTGCGACGATCACGCCCAGCGAGCCGAGGGCGTCGTTGAATACCTCCAGGAAGGCGGCACGCATGTTGAAGTTGGCGTCGCGGCTCGAATGCAGCACCGCGATGGAGGCGAGATTGGCGATCAGCCCGACGACGCCGAAGGCCGTCACCGCGGTGCCGTGCAGCTGTGGGGGATCGAAAAGCCTTCGCATTCCCTCGATAGCTGCATAGCAGCCGACGACGATCAGCACCGTGGCCTGGGCGAGGGCGGCGAGCACCTCGGCGCGGCGGAAACCCCACGTCCGGCTCGCATCGGCGGGCCTGCGCATGAGGGTCGCGGCGCTGAGCGCGAGCAGGAGCCCCGACGCATCTACCACGACGTGCACGGTGTCGGTGAGCAGCGCGAGGCTGCCTGTGATGATCGACCCCACCAACTGCGCGACGACGACCGTCGACGTGATCGCCAACGCGATCCACAGCTTCCGACGATGCACGTCGGCACCGTGAGTGTGTGCGTGCCCGGCGCCCATGCGATTCAACTCCTCGTGGTGGCGGAATCGTCGTCCAGGGAGCTGTGCAGGTGGCTGCACAACTGGGCGGCATGGCCTGTGGAGTGGAGCATCTGCTCGGCGGCCGCGACGAGGATTCTCAGCAGTGCAGGCTCCGCGAGCGCGTACCAGGTGGCGCGCCCTTCCGGGCGTGCCGTGGGGAGGCCGCACTCCATGAGAAATGAGACGTGTTTACTCACCGTGGACTGCGCGAGCCCCATGTGGTCAACGAGGTCGCGCACCCGGTGCTCACCGGATGCGAGGTGCTGCAGGATCGCCAGCCGCGCGGGCTCCGCGAGCGCCTGGAACAGGTGCGCGTAAGCCTTGGTCGCGTGGTCGTCGACGACAACCTCAGAATCGATCGTCACAGGGCGATGATAGCACTGAGGGTCGATGTGACAAGCTGGGCGCGGGCCTTCGCTCAACAAGCGGCGCCCGCCCCTTGCATGGGCAGGGGACGGGCGCCGGCGTCAGGCTAGGGCAGTCAGAGCGCGTCGATGACGGCGTTCATCGTCGTGGACGGACGCATCACCTGCGCCGCCTTGTCCGGGTCAGGGCGATAGTAGCCGCCGATATCCGCCGGGCTACCCTGCACGCCCACGAGCTCGTCGATGATCTGCGACTCGCCATCGACAAGCGCCTTCGCCACGGGGGCGAACTTCTCGGCGAGGGCCGAATCATCGCTTTGCTTCGCGAGCTCCTCGGCCCAGTACCGGGCGAGCCAGTAGTGCGAGCCGCGGTTGTCGATGCCGCCGAGGCGACGCGTCGGCGACTTGTCGTTGAGGAGGAACGACGTATTCGCCGCGTCGAGCGCCTTCGCGAGCACGCGGGCGCCGGCGTTGTCGTTGGCCTCGCCGAACTGCTCGAGTGACGCAGCCAGCGCTAGGAACTCGCCCAGCGAATCCCAACGGAGGTAGTTCTCCTCGACGAGCTGCTGCACGTGCTTCGGCGCGGAGCCGCCAGCCCCGGTCTCGAACAGGCCGCCACCCGCCATGAGCGGGACGATGGAGAGCATCTTCGCCGAGGTGCCCAGCTCGAGAATGGGGAAGAGGTCGGTCAGGTAGTCGCGCAGCACGTTGCCGGTGACGCTGATGGTGTTCTCGCCGCGACGGATGCGCTCGACGGAGAACTTCGTCGCGTCGACAGGTGACATGATGCGGATGTCGAGCCCGTCGGTGTCGTGGTCTTGCAGGTAGCGCTCTACCTTTTCCTTGACGTTGCGGTCGTGAGCGCGGGCGTCGTCGAGCCAGAAGACGGCGGGCCAGCCGGTGGCGCGGGCGCGGGTGACGGCGAGCTTCACCCAGTCCTGCAGGGGGAGGTCCTTCGTCTGGCAGGCGCGCCAGATGTCGCCGGCCTCAACATCGTGCGAGAGCAGCACATCCCCGGCGGCGTTCACCACTTCGACGCGGCCGTCCGAGGTGATCTCGAAGGTCTTGTCGTGTGAGCCGTACTCCTCAGCCTTCTGCGCCATGAGCCCGACGTTCGGGACGGTGCCCATCGTCGTCGGGTCGAACGCGCCGTTGGCCTGGCAGTCCTCAATCACTGCCTGGTACACGCCGGCGTACGAGGAATCGGGCAGCACCGCGAGCGTGTCGTGCTCCTCGCCGTCGGCGCCCCACATGTGACCCGAGGTGCGAATCATCGCCGGCATCGAGGCGTCGACGATCACGTCGGAGGGCACGTGCAGGTTAGTGATGCCCTTGTCGGAGTTCACCATCGCCAGGGCGGGGCCGTTCGCCATCGCCTCATCGAAGGCGGCGCGGATCTCTGCCCCATTCTCGAGCTGCTCCAGGCCAGCGAAGATCGAGCCGAGCCCGTCGTTCGCGCTCAGTCCGGCGGCGGCCAGCAGGTCGCCGTACTTGGCGAACACATCAGCGAAGTAAGCGCGGATCACGTGACCGAAGAGGATCGGGTCGGAAACCTTCATCATGGTGGCCTTGAGGTGGGTCGAGAACAGGACGCCCTGCTCCTTCGCCTTGGCAACCTGCTCCAACAAGAACGCGTCGAGTGCCTTCGCGCTCATCACCGTGCCGTCGACGATCTCATTGGCGAGCACCTTGAGGCCGTTCTTCAAGACGGTCTCGGTGCCGTCGGCGGCAATGTGCTTGATGGTGAGGACATCGTCGGCAGGAAGCACGACAGACTGCTCGTTCGAGCGGAAATCGCCGCCGGACATGGTGGCGACGGAGGTCTTCGAATCTTTGCTCCACTCGCCCATGCGGTGTGGGTTGTTGCGGGCGTACATCTTCACCGACTCAGGAGCCCGGCGGTCCGAGTTGCCTTCACGCAGCACCGGGTTCACCGCCGAGCCCTTGACCTTGTCGTACTTGGCGCGAATTTCGCGCTCCTCGTCGGTCTGCGGATCCTCGGGGTAGTTGGGCACGTCGTAGCCCTGCGCCTGCAGCTCAGCGATCGCGGCCTTCAGCTGCGGCACTGATGCGGAGATGTTCGGAAGTTTGATGATGTTCGCCTCGGGCTGTTGGGCCAGCTCTCCCAGCTCGGTCAGCGCGTCATGCTCGTCGGTGAACTGGCTAAGGATGCGGGAGGCGACCGAGATGTCACGCGTATCGACATCGACGCCAGCCTGCGCGGCGAACGCCTTCACAATCGGAAGGAAGGAGTACGTGGCGAGCAGCGGCGCCTCGTCGGTGAGGGTGTAAATGATCTTGGCCATGGCCTTGCGGCGCTCCTATCTCGTGGAATGCAATACGGGTTCAGCTTAGCTTTGCCACACTGAACTCGTGTCACCTTTGGTCTTGTGCGGAAACTTGGGTAGCCTTATCGCCACGAGAAACTGAAAGATTCCGCGGTAACCCGCGAGGGACAGAGCAAGGGGGTCGACCCATATGGGGCGCGGCCGTGCAAAGGCAAAGCAGACGAGGGTCGCACGCGACCTGAAGTACCGTTCCGTCGAAACCGATTTCGCATCATTGGAGCGCGAACTCCAGGGGAAGCCCCCCGTCGACGAGCATGACGACATCCCCGACCAGTACGCAGACCTCGCGGCACAGTACGACGACTACGTTGACGACTACGACGAAGACGAGGAAGAGCGTCGGGCATGAGCTCCCCCTGGGTGGCAGACGCGCTGCTGCCCGGATACGTCTCGTGCACCATCGCGTTGCCCGACGAGAGCACCTACGCCCTCGAGCCAGCGGGTTCGCTGGTGGCCACGCTCGTCCGACGAGGTGAGCCGACGCGTAAGCGTGCGGTGCTGTACATCCACGGGTGGTCTGACTACTTCTTCCAGGCACACCTTGGGGAGGTCTTCGATGCGCTCGGCATCGACTTCTACGCCATCGACCTGCGCCGCTACGGTCGGTCGCTGCGCAACGGGCAGCTCGCCGGGTACATCCCCGATATGCGCGATTACTGGACGGAACTCGACGAGGCCGTGCAGCGTATCCGCGACGACGGCCACGACGTGATCGACCTGTGTGGGCACTCCACAGGTGGGTTGATCGCAGCGCTATACGCCGACGAGCGCCCCGGCACGTTCTCGACGGTGCTGCTGAACTCCCCTTGGATTGAGATTCAAAGCTCGCCCGTCGTGCGGTACTCGCTGCACCCCATCATGCGCAGCTTCTCCGCACTGGCCCCCACCACGGTGCTGCCCATGGCCGACAACGGCTTCTACCTGCGCTCCATCAGTGCCGACCAGGACGGCGAGTGGGAGTTTGACCGACATCTCAAGGGCGACGAAGCGTTTTGGATTCGTGTCGGCTGGGTGAAGGCCGTGCTCTCCGGCCAGTCGCGCGTGGAGAAGGGGCTCGACATCGATGTCCCCATCCTGGTGCTCACATCCAGCCGCAGCGTGGGTGGCCTCGTCGGGGGCCAATGGAGCGACGACTACCATCACGCCGACGGTGTGCTCGATGTTCGCCGCATCGCCGAGCGCTCGCACTACCTCGGCAAGCACGTCACCCTGGTGCGTCTGGACGGGGCGCTCCATGACGTCGCGTTGTCGGCTGAGCCAGTGCGACGCCGCGCCTTCGACGAGCTGCGGCGCTTCCTGAGCGCGTACGGGGCCGCATGACGCCAGTCATCACTGGCTTCGGCATAATCGCGTTCGCGATCTTCGTCGGGTGGTTGTTGGGGCGACGGGGCATCGTCAAGCCAGAGGATCGCTTCGCGCTCAACAAGGTGGCGTTTTTTGCGGCCAGCCCCGCGCTGCTGTTCACGGTGTTGGCGAAGGCCGATCTCGCTCAGATTTTCTCGATCTCCCTCGCGACGCACGTTGTCGGGGTGATTGTCGTGTGCGCCGGGTGCTTCGTGTTGATGCGCGCATTGGGTACCAGCGACGTTCGTCAGCTCATGGTGGCTTCCTACTGCGGGGTGTATTCCAACGCCAATAACATCGGGCTGCCCATCGCCGTGTACGTGATTGGCGACGGCAGCCAGGTGGCGCCGCTTCTGGTGCTGCAGATGGTTGTGCTGGCGCCGATTCTCATGGGCGTGCTCGATGCGATGGGGAAGGACGGGCTCGACCTTCGCAGGCTCCTGTTGCAGCCCGTGATCAACCCCATCGTGCTGGGTTCCGCACTGGGGATGGTGTTCTCTGCGTTTTCTCTTCCGCAACCGCAATGGCTCATGCGGCCACTCGAACTCGTCGGTGGTGCAGCGGTGCCGCTGATGCTGATCGCGTTTGGCATTTCTCTCGTCGGTCAGAAGCCGCTCCAGCCCGGCACGGGGCGTCGCGACGTGCTCATTGCCACGGTGGCGAAGACGGTGGTGCTGCCGCTCGTCGTGTACGGGCTTGGGCGTTGGGTATTTGGGCTCGACACGCAGCACCTGTTCGCGGCGACGGTGCTCGCCGCGCTCCCGACCGCGCAGAACATGTATCAGTACGCGTTGCGCTACGAGTGCGGGGAAGTGGTTGCCCGCGACACCGTCGCAGTTACGACGGGGCTCGCCCTGCCGATCTCGCTCGTCGTTTCCATCCTGTTGCGCCCTTGAGTTCCCCGGATGTGCCTCTCATCAAGAGGGTGCGCTACCGTACAAGATTGGCTGTGTAGGCAGCTGAACGATGCATGCGCCCGGGAGCGGGCCGACGAAGCAAGGAGATGTTGCTGATGCGCAAGGCCAGCAAGTTTGGCATTGCAATGCTGGGAACCGTGGTGATGGGGCTGTCGATGACCGGCTGCGGGTCCCAGAACGGGGCCTCAAGCGGCGGAGCGAATACGGGCAGCGACGCGAAGTCGTCAGCGCCCACAGCGTCGGCTGAGAAGCCGAAGGCTGAGGAAACTGGCAGCGAGAAGGAAGCGGAGTCGGTCGATTCCATCGACATGATGGTCGAGAAGCTGCGGAAGAAGAACTACGCTTGCCAGGGCTGGAAGCAAACCGACGATATCGACGGCGCCGACGCGTCGGGCACGTGCAATGGCGAAGACCAGGTCATGTGGTTTGCGGAGGCATCGAAGGTGGACGCCAAGGTCAAGGAACTCGACGACGCGGGCACCAAGTATGTCGTGGGCGAGAACTGGATTGTCGCGAACACCGTCACCCCGACCCTCGTGCGCAACGCTCTGGGCGGCACCGCCGTCTCCGGAAAGTGATTCGCCGGTGTTCGGTGGTTGAGTAGCATGCCATTGCACTCGGTGGTTGAGTAGCGAGCGGAGCTCGCGTATCGAAACCACAACCCCAAGAATGTTTTCGAAATAACTCCCCAAACCCCTTGGGTATGGAACAGATGTTCGATATAATGGGGGTGTCTCGGGGAGGAGATGCCAATGGGTGATCGGGCGGCGTTATCGTTCGCGGCTATGGTGCATGCTCGGCGATCCGCGCATGCTGCAGAGATCGCCGAGGTCGTGGCGCTACTCGAAGCCTCTGATGCCTATGAGATCGACGATGATCCGCAGCTCCCTGAACCCCTGCGCGTGAAGCGGGTGAGCTCTGGCCGTGATGGCGTGCTTGGCCCCACCGAAGCCTTTCTTCTGGAAGCTGCCGCAGCGACAGGCATGAGTTTCGGGGGAATGCGGGAGCGCACGTCGCAGGCACTCAGCGTTCGAGTTCGGCATCCTCGTGTGTGGGGGCTGTTCATCTCAGGTGGCGTCCAGTGGTGGGTAGTCCGCAACATCGAGGAGGCGTGCCAAGAGCTGTCGTTCGAGGCGGCGCTGGAGGTAGATCGCCGAGCCTCGCATTGGGTGAGCATGCACCCGGTGTGGAGCGTGCTGGATCAGCTCTCTCGGTGGGTGATGGAAGCAGATCCCGATGAAGCTAAGCGTAAAGCTGCCTTGTCGAGAAACGGCCGGTTCGTGCACGTCGGGCGTTTTGAAGACAATCACGTCCGGCTATTCGGGCGCGTCGACGCCGCTGACGGGGTGCTCTTCGACCAAGCGTTAGACCAGATCGCCGCCTCGCTGCCAACACCCGAAGTTCCGGAGGAGCTCGAGCCCGAAGAACGGTCGTGGTTTATCCGTGGGCAGCGGCGCGCTGCTGCGTTCGGGGTGTTTGCGCGCCAAGCCATTGGTCAAGACAGCCTGATGGACGTCGAGATGGTGGTCCATGTTCCCGCTGAGCCTGCGTCAGCAGATGGCCATTCCCAGGAAGCTGGAGCGCCGCTGGGTTCTGTCGCTTACGTTGAAGGCTGGGGCAACTTGCTCACCGCCACGATGCCTGAGTTCTTGAAGGGCGCGAACGTCACGGTTCGGCCAGTCCTTGATCCGAATATGATCCCCAGCCCTGGGGGGAAAGAACCCACCGCTGATCAACGACGAGCCCTCATGGTGAGGAACCCCCGTTCGGTGTTCCCGTTTGCGACCACGAAGGTAAAGGACTGCGACGTCGACCACACGGTGAGCTTCTGTCTAACTGGCGGAGGCGGGGCCACGTCGATGGCGAATATGGGCCCGCTTGATCGAAGGGCACACCGAGCGAAGACAGCCGGCTACTGGCGGCTCGCTCAGCCCGAGCCAGGGGTGTTCCATTGGATCTCGCCGCTGGGGTATGAATACCAGGTCACCGGGCAAGGCACCGTTATGACGCGCTTGCCCGACGTGCCCGTTGCGCCCATCGCAGAAGTGCCGCCTCAACCCCCTCCCGAATACGAGCCACCTCCCGACTACGCACGAGCTGCGTAGTTCTACCCGACGATGGCCCTGTCGCCCCGTATACCGTCCTGGTTGCGGGGTAGCAGGGGATATTTGAGGTGAGGGCGTGGTTTCGATACGCGGCCTGCGGCCGCTACTCAACCACCGAAGGCTCCGATCATCGAGTAGGCGGCGTAGCCGCCGTTTCGAGGCGTATCGGCCGCCAATACTCAGCCCCGCCGGCATAAGGAATGAGGGATTCCACCGAAAACGGTGGAATCCCTCATTCCTTATCGCCAACGCCATCACTCAAGTTCGTCTTGATGCGCCGGATCCGGCGGCTACTGAATTGTTGAGCGGGCAGCGTCGCCCTATCGTCGAGTAGTGCAGTCGGCGTGGGGAGGGGCGAGCACTCCTATAGTTGGCGGTGTGGTGAGAGCCGAGTGCGGGCTCCCAGGCCTACCTAGGAAATGCTCGTCAACTCTGAGGAACTGGCCGTAGCACGGTCGTTGCCTGATGTCTCCTTGAGCTGGAAGCACTTGGCGGCTGGTGCGGAGGCACTGCTCTTCGATGACGTGGCTGAGGAACTGTGGGAGGATCGGGCCTAGCCCCATCCCGGCCATCTAGCAGGTGACGTAGCCGCCGTATCGAGGCGCACCGAGTGAGAAACTTCAAAATCCGTACGCAGATTCGCTTACTCCCCTAAAACCGGAGGGTTTGGTCAATCTGCGTACGGATATTGAAGTTTGGCGCTGGGTTTCGATACACAGACTTCGCCTGCCGCTCAACCACCGGGGGCGCTTGTCTCGATGATTGAGTAGCGGCCGCAGGCCGCGTATCGACATCATCCCGGGCGTGTTTTCGATACGCCCGCTCCGCGGACTACTCAACCACCGAAAGGGGAAGAACACCCGACCATCGGGTAGCGCCGCAGGCGCCTATCGAGATGCAGTAAGGAAGGGAGAACGAACTGGTGGCCAGGGCCGGGGTCGAACCGGCGACCTTTCACTTTTCAGGCGAACGCTGCTACCAACTGAGCTACCTGGCCGTGCGGCCTGAATTCAGACCTAGCGACCCCGACGGGACTCGAACCCGCGACCTCCGCCGTGACAGGGCGGCGCGCTAACCAACTGCGCTACGGGGCCAATTTCTTGACCTGCTGGCGTGAGCCAACTCGGCAACTATAGCCAGGCCTGCGTCGTTATGGGAAATCGACGTGGCGGGGCACTTCGTCGCCACTTCCCTCGCGGGAAGCTTCGCATCCCCAACGGGATTCGAACCCGTGTTGCCGCCGTGAAAGGGCGGAGTCCTAGGCCGCTAGACGATGGGGACCAGCTCGGAGAACTGTACCGGATACCGGCCCGATCACACAAAGCGACGCCGACGTGCCTCGTCGAACCCCACGGGCACGGCTCACGGCTCAGGTGACCTTCGTTGACGTTACAGTGCTGAGCAGTCGCCGAATCCCGCGACTGGACGCCTCCGCAATGGACAAGGGACATCCATGACACTGCACCGACGCCGCGCGCGCGGCCTTCTCGTGCTTCTCGCCGTAGCGCTCACGCTGGGGGCCTGCTCATCCGGTGAAGAGCCAAGCCCGACGCAGAGCCCCGCTCCAACCGCCTCGAGCGCGTCCGAGGCCGAACAGCCAACGGGAGCGCCGAGCGAACCGTCGTCGAAAACTTCCGCCGCGGAAATGCAACAACCGCAAGGGCCGACGACGCCAGCCGCGTCGGGGGAGAGGGTGTCGCAGGAGCAGATCCAGGCGGCCATCGACGCGTTCGTGAAGAAGCACGAGGGGGCCCAGCAGATCCCGGGCAGCGAGATCGACCCCGGCGAACTCGCCGATGATTCGGAAGATATGAAGATCGAACCCCAACAGTGCCGGGACTTCTACCACGATCTGCAGGATGGGGACTTGCCGGAGGGAGGCAGGACGCACGTCGCCATACACCGCAATACCGGCTTGGGGAACGTGGTC
Source organism: uncultured Tessaracoccus sp. (assembly GCF_947255005.1). Lineage (GTDB taxonomy): Bacteria > Actinomycetota > Actinomycetes > Propionibacteriales > Propionibacteriaceae > Arachnia. The sequence continues at coordinate 86,423 of NZ_CAMYFI010000001.1, forward strand.
TGGCTGAGCATCCAGGAATATCAGACCGCTGAGGATGCGCGGCAGATGGCAATCGACAGGGGTGAGCCGGTTCCGCATCAGTGCAATGAGGCAAAGACCGAAACCAATGGCGTCATGATGACCCTGCACTACACGCAGCTCGAGGCGCCGACGTTCGACAACGTCGACATGACAAGCGCCATGCACATGGTTCAGACCATCCCCGGGGGTGCGTCTACCACCACCAACTCCGTGAGCGCGTTGAAGGGCAACGTGGTGGTCTCCTCGTCGCTGCATTCGGTGGACGGCTCACTCACCCCGCAGGAGGCGGTGGCCATCGTCCGGGACGCTTTGGAGGCGATGGAGCAGTAGCGCAAGCGCAGGGCGCATCCTTGCATCGGTGTGCACCTGGCGCTGTACGACCGGCATCAGTTCGAACTGATGTGCACGTGGTCGTAGTGGTTCGCGGTGTCGCTTCCGCGATTCGACATCGGGCGCCACCCCTCCCTGCTGCGCGCAACGCTCCAGATCTTCTGATCCCAGATGATGTACTTGATGTTCAGCTCGCGCGCGTACTTCTGGTAGTAGCGGGCAACTTGCCACCCAAGCTGATTGTTCTTCTTGTAGTTGGGGATCATGAGGTCGACGGCGCGCCCAGCCGGGTGATCCGGGGTCACGTCGCGACGCCACCCGTAGTGGGTCTTGATCTGCGGGAAGCGCGCCCATGCGTCGGCGGAGATGCGCTGGATATACGGGTTCGTCCGGTGCATGCCCGACGAGTACCCCTTGTTGAGGGCTTTGCCGCGAGGGCCGCCGGTGATGGGTGTGGTCGGGAGGGTACCCGAGCTGCTCCAAGCATCGGGCGCGGGCGTCGACGGTGCGGTCGAGGTGGTGTAGCGAGAGGTCACCCAGCGCAGCGCGCCCTTATGCACAATCTCGGCGCGTCCGTTGGCGACCTTGCCGGTAATGGCGATCTCAGAGCCCTTGGGGATCTCGTGGTTGTAGCGTGATCCGCTGCTGGCGTACCAGATGTTGAGGTCTGCGGTGGCCCAGCGTTTCGTCGTTGACGGCAGCTTGGCGTTGTTGCCCGGGTTCGTGGACGACGCATCGACACTGCGGAGCCACTTCGACGCCGCCCAGCGTTTGCTCCCCTGGTAGATCACCTCGGTGAATTCACCATGCGTGCGGCCCGTCACGGGCAGCAGGCTACCCTTCTTAGCCGTCGCTATGCGGCGGTGCTTCGTGCCAGGCCCCATGCGCACATTCAGGTTTTCGGTGGTTTGTGCCATGCGCGTTCCGCGGGTGGATGCCGACGGTGCCGGTGCGGCACCCGTCGTTGGGGACGTCAAATATCTGGTGGCCACCCAGCGAGGTGCGCCCTTCCAGCTGATCTGCGTGTACTCGCCGGAACGCTTTCCGGTGAGGCTCACGACGGTGCCCTTCGTAGCCAGGGCGACGCGTTGGTGTTTGATGGACGGGCCAGATCGGACGATGAGGTTCGCTGTTGTGCGGGATCGTCCGGATGCCGATGCCGAGGTCACCGGGGCTGCCGGCTGACGCGTCGTGGTGAGGTATTTCGAATAGACGTAGGCCACGCGCCCGTTCCAGGTGACCTTCGTCCAGCCGTTCGCGGTGCCGGAGGCATGCACCTTCGCTCCGGGGTTCAGAATCGTGAGGGACTTGCTGTTCGTCGTGGGTTGCGTGCGGACGTGCACCCGTGTAGTTGCCTGCACAGTGCCAGAATGTGCGTCCGCGCCTGGCCCGGTGGCCAGGGATCCGAACAGTTGAACTCCGAGCGCCAAGGAGGCAGCAGCCGCAGTCACGCGCAGCCCTTGGATAGCCCTCACCATGTCTCCTCACGTTGTGGACAGAACTCCCGGATGCACCGCTTCCCCGGAATCATGAGACTCCCGGCACATCCGGTCCCGAGGACACTAGGGCCCCCAAAGTGGCAGGGACAAGGCAGGTTGATGGTTGGTTGAGGTTTGAACGCACGGAGCCACGCCGGTACGTCGCTACGAATCACACACATGTAATTCTTACGGCTAGGCGTCTCTGACTAGGGGTTATGTTGACTACTGCGGCACATCCTGGCGTGGCAGTAGAGCTGAATAAAGCCTGAGTGTAACTCTCAGCGAATCACTTGAAGTACAGCTTGAGGTTCAGGTTGTAGCAGGTTGAGGTTTGAATCCATCGCACCAGTGTGTGCAGCGCAGTGGAAGCGAGCGATGCCGCACGTTGCATCGTCGTGGTGGTGCCCCCAGCGGGGATCGAACCCGCGACCCATGGATTAAAAGTCCACTGCTCTGCCAACTGAGCTATAGGGGCCATCACAGTCTAGAGCATCGACGCCAAACTGCCACTTCGGGCTTGGCCCCTCTGGCACAGTGAAGGCATGGAATGGCTGTGGCTCGTCGGGGCGGTGGTGCTTGGCCTGGCCTTGCTGTGCGTGGCTACGGTGACCGATCGCCGCGAGCTCCGACGTGCTCAGCGCGAGGCGGTCGTCGTGCCGCCCAGGGGCAACGACACCGTCGACGCCCACGTGCCCACCTACATCACCCAAGCCGAGATCGACGCCCTCCCCGACATCGAGGGGCAGCGGGAGTCTCCCGTAGGGCAACGGTTCGACGCCCGGGTCGCGCACCGCACGCTCCTGCCAGCCCGCGGACGCGCTCACCTCGACTCCCCCCGCGTGCTAGTCGTCGACGGGCCGATCACCAGCATCCGGCAGCTCCTCCCTGCCCTCGCTGCCAGCAACCCGTTGGCGATCATCGCGGACACCGTGCACGACGAGGTGGCGCGCACGGTGCAGGCCAACCGCAAATACTCCGCGATGCCGCTACTGGTGCTCACTGCGGCGGCGAAGGAGCGCGCACGCATCGCAAAACATGTGCACGCCCAGCCGCTCACCGACGACGACCTGCGGGCAGGTTATGTGCCCGACGAAGCGTATGGCGGCGCGGCGTCACTGGATGCTGACGCCCACCACGTCTGGATCGACGTCGGTTAACCACTCACCACCAGGGGCGCGACTCGACCGGCTGGGGGTGCTCTTCGAACGTGCGCGCCCACGAACTGGCGTCCGGTGGCAGCGCGTCGGGGCGCGCCTCCTCCACCATCGCTCGCAGAGCCCGCTTCGCGCTGACGATGTCGTCGCGGCGCTCCTGTGGTTCCGGCTCCTCCAGCCACGCCTGTTCCAACCGCAGGCATTGGAGGCGCTGCTCGATGATCCGACGGTGTCTGCGGCGATGCTGGGCATCAAGCTCGAGGTGCGCTTCGGCCGCCCTTAGCCAACCGTGTGCGGCGTTGATGCGCGTCAGGCCAGGGTGCACCGTCATCGCATCATGCACTGGCACGTTTGGGTAGATGTTGATGGCCTTCGCGGAGATCGCGTACTCGAGCTCGTCGCGCCCGGCCTCGTCAATGAGGATATCCGTGGCGCGCATCACCACATCGAAGATGGATGCGTCGGCCATGTTCGCCCGCGGCGTGACGCCGCCGGTGTGGCTCGACAGCACGTAGTTGCGCGACGCGCCCATGAGTCCGATGGCAAGCTCAGCCGGCAGATTCTCCCTGGTTCCACCGTCGACGTACGTCTCATCGTCGATGGGCACGGCGCGGAACACGCCGGGGATGGAACACGAAGCGAGCAAGCCGTGGACGAGATCATGCTCGGCGTCATCCCACGGCTCGTTGTTGCGGTCGACGAGCTTGCCTTCCTCGGTCATGTAGCGCAGCTCGCCCGATTCGAGCGCGACGAGCGCAATCCTGAGGCGCATACCCGACGACGCCACTCGCGCAGGCTGGAAGAAGGCAGGCTCCAGGAGGTCTTGCAGCACCGGGCCTGGGCGGTACATCGACTGGGTCTGCTCCAAGCCCGACCAGATGGCCGACATGTCCGTGCCGATACGCGGAATTTGCCCGATGTGGCTGGCGATGGCCGAGAGGTGCTCCAGCGACCACTGTGGCCGGATCTCACCGTCGGGCGTGAGCGCCATCTCCACGGGGTCGAGCGGCGAATCTGGCGAGCTCGGGGTGGCGGGCGAATCTTGGTCGCGTCGGGTAAAGAAATTGGGCAGCGCGAGGCGCGACGGTGCCTTCTTCGGCTTGGGCGGCGCGGGCGGGGGCTGCACGATTTCCATCCACGACGGCCCCTCATCGCGAAGCTTGCGGAACCAGTTGCGGGGTGTGAACATCTCCTCAGAGCTACGCATGCCGAACCACAGCTCGCCCAGACGGTCGATCCACTCAGACTGCTCGTGGCGGCTCGCGTATTGGGCGAGCCCAGAAGCCAGGATTGCGCCCGCGGAGGCGCCGACGAACACCGTCGGGGTGAATTGTTCGTCGTGGCGGTACAGGTATTGCAGAGCGCCGATCTGGAAACTCGCGCGCGACCCGCCACCCGAAATCGTGCATGACACCACCGCCGGCTCCGGGTGTTTACCGAACAGCGGGAGACCAAACCATCCGCTTCGCATATCAACCAGCATACGTTGACCTATGAGCACGAAAGGGGGACACTCGTGGGTTGTGCAACGTGCCGATCTTTCCAAATTCGCATGGCTGTCCATCGCTGCCGCGCTCGCCACGCTCCTGCTGAAAACCGGGGCGTGGTGGATCACCGGGTCGGTGGGTTTGCTGTCGGACGCAGCCGAATCGACGGTGAACCTCGTCGCGGCCATCGTGGCGCTCATCGCGCTGAAGCTCGCCGCTAAACCCGCCGACGATGCCTTCCACTTCGGGCGAAGCAAGGCTGAGTATTTCTCCGCCGCCACCGAAGGCGTGATGATCTTCATCGCGGCCATGGCCATCATCGGTTTCTCGGTCGAGCGGCTTCTCAACCCGCAGCCGCTCGAAGAGGTGGGTATCGGGCTGCTCATTTCGGTGGTTGCATCGCTCATCAACGGCGCCGTAGCCCTGGTGCTCATTCGCGCCGGCAAGACCCACCGTTCCATCACGCTGCGCGCCGACGGCAAGCACCTCATGACCGACGTGGTCACCTCGGCTGGGGTGCTCGTCGGGGTTGGGCTCGTGTGGCTGACTGGCTGGATCTGGCTCGACCCGGTCGTGGCGCTGCTCGTCGGGCTGAACATCCTCTGGACGGGGTGGAAACTGCTCGCTGAATCCTCGCGCGGTCTGCTCGACGAGGCGCTGCCGGAGGAGGACCGCCGTCAGATCGCAACGATCATGGAACGTTCGGTGGGTGAGGAAGTGGAATTCCACGCGGTGCGCACCCGCGTGTCCGGGGCGAGATCGTTCCTCGAATTCCACATGCTGGTGCCCGGCAAGTGGACCGTGCAGTACGGCCACGACCTCATGGAAGACCTAGTGGACGAGCTCGTCGCCGAGTTCCCTGGCCTGCAGGTGCTCGGCCACCTCGAGCCCATCGAAGACCCGCGCAGCTACGACGACATCGAACTCGACGCCGAGCGCACGCCCCGCAATACGTGACGCGTCGCGCTCGCTACGAGAGCTTGTGGGCCGGCGCGCTGGGCTGGGTGATGATGAACTCCGGGTTCGTATCCGGGAACTCGGCGCGGTAGCGCTCGCCCCAACGCGCAGCGAACTGCTCGGCATCGTCCTTGCGGGCCAGCGCCCACGTCGAGCCGCCGAATCCGGCGCCGAATGCTGAGGCAGCGGGGGCACCGAGTTCGCGAGCCAGCTCCACCAGGCGGTTTGTTTCAGGAATCTGGTTGCCCAGACGTTCATCCGCGTTGCGGTGCGACCTCAACGCAGCCTCCCCGAACGCCTCCACATCGCCTGCTTGGAGCGCCTCGAACGCCTGCGGAATGCACTGCGTCACTTCTTCGACGAACGCCTCCAGGCGGCGGGTGAGGGCCTCGTCATCAGCGACGATCTCGCGCAGGCCAGCAACCCCATCCTCGACACCCAGCACGTCGTTGAGGATGACGTCGTCTCGGCCGGTGGCGTCGTTCCAGCGCTCGAGCAGTTCCTTGGTGCTACTCGAGAGATAGTTGTAGCGCTCTTTCACCGCGCCGGACTTCTCCGCGCGCACTCCTGATACGCCGACGACGAAGCACCAGCCGTCGGGCAGGGCGCACGATCCATAGCGGCGGCTGGGAATGTAGGAAAACTCAGTGATTTCGCCCTCGCGGCAGGCGATCATGGCGGTCTGGTCTTGCGCTCCGGCGAGGGTTCCCACGCCGGCGCTGCCGGGCAGGCCGGGGTAGTCGTAGCCGTTTTCTACGCAGGAGCAGTAGCTCGCCAGCTCGAGCTCGTCGTGAATGTGGTCGGTCCATCTAGGCGACTCGAGGAGGCCAGCGTGGTCAACGAGGGCGAGCACGGCGGCGCACACCAGCGCTGATGAGGAACTCATGCCGCTCGCCGCGGGGAGCGTTGACGAGATCTCGAAGCGCACTGGCTCGAGGGGCCCAAAGTTCAGCGTGAGGCGGTCCAGCACCACCTGCAGGTAATGGCCCCAGTGCCCAGGGCGCGCCTGCAGCGGCTGCCCGGGGATCAGCTCGATGGTTTCGTCGAGGAACGCATCTGAGGTGGCGCGGAACACGTCATCAGATGCGACGGTGACCGTCACCCCGCGGTCGACGGCGGCGAGGAGCGAGTGCCCGCCAGCGTAGTCGGTGTGTTTGCCGAACACCTCGATGCGTCCGGGCACGAACCAGCTAGTCACGAGTGATCTCCTGGGGTCTGAGGGGCGTCGTTGTTCGCCCTGAGGAACGCCGCCTGGCGGGCGGTGATCTCGAACAGCAGGGCTATGGACGCAGCGCCTGGGTCGACGTGGCCGATGCTGCGTTCGCCAAGCAGCGCCGCGCGTCCGCGTCGGGCGAGCATGTCGCGGGTGGCATCGGCAGCAGTCTGGGCGGCGTCTGCGGCGCGGGAGAGCGCTTCGGAGGTGGGCACGTCGGAGGGTTCTGCGCTGAGGCTACGCACTGCGGCATCAAGGGAATCGACCATGGTCTTATCGCCGATCTCGGCCCGGCCTCGGGCCTGCACCGCATCGCGGGCGGAGCCGAACGCCTGCGCCAGCGTTGCCGCGTTCAACTCGGTAGGCCAGGCGGCCGACAAGGTGAGGAAGAATGTGCCGTAGAGGGCGCCTGACGCGCCGCCGATGGTGCCCAACAGATTCATGCCGATCTGCCGCAGCGCCAGCTTGGGAGTGTTGTTCATGACGAAGTCGACGGTGACAGCGGCATCGAAGCCGCGCGACATATTCGTGCCGTGGTCGCCGTCGCCAATCGCAGTATCGAGGTCGTCGAGCAGCTGTGAGTTCGCGTGGAACGTGGTTCTCGCGTCACCGAGCCACGCCTGCATTGCGCCGAGTCCGAATCCCATATGTGCCATTCTTGCGCTTCGGGCGCTGCCCTACCTAATTCCCCGCAGGAAGTCTTCGTCGTCGTCGGGCGCAGAAAACGGCAGAGGCTTGCGCGACACATTCGTGGGGCGCCCCAACGCCAGCCAGCTGATCGGGCCAACCACCGGCACGCAAATCACGGCGAAGGCCCACAGCCACTTCGGAAGGCGCCGCACGCGGGCACTTCGAGCCTGCGCAACTTCTATGACGCAGTAGAGCGTCAACATGATGATGGCGACGATGAGCAGCACCCTAGGCATGCAGGCCAGTCTAGCTTGCGCTACGAAGTGCGCCGCGCAGGGGATTCGGAGGGCACAGGCAGCGGCGATAGCATGACGCGCATGACCAGTCCCACCGTCGACGATGTGCAACGCATGCTTTCCGGGGGCACGGGGCTGTGGCTAGCCTCCGGAGAACCTGCGGAGCTCCCTCCAGACGTCGGCGTGGTGTTGGAAACCTCGGGTTCGACGGGGACACCGCAGCGCGTGGCGCTCACCCGCGCGCAACTCCTCGCTGCCGCCCACGCCAATCGAGAATTCTTCGGCTGGGATGCGACGTGGCACCTCGCCCTGCCCAGCCACTACGTGGCCGGGCTGATGGTGCTCGTCCGAGGCGTCTTGGGCTCAGGGGTGCGGGTGTGTTCGTCGGACCTTACCGACGCTGCCCCCGCGCCTGGCCGCAACTGCCTGTCCATCGTTCCCACCCAGCTCATCCGCGCCCTCGATCAGCGCCTGCCCCTCGACGGCTTCGACGCGGTGCTCGTCGGGGGAGCACCGCTGCGCCAGGACGTGCGGGAGCGGGCTGACGAGGCGTGCGTGCGTGTGGTGGAGACGTACGGCATGAGCGAGACCTGCGGGGGTGTGGTCTACGACGGCGTGCCGTTGCCCGGCGTCGAGGTGACCATCGAGCGCGGCCTCATTCGCCTGAGCGGGCCAATGGTGAGCGGCGGATCGCTGCTGACAAAGGACCGCGGCCGGTGGGCTCACGGGCGTCTGAGCATCCTTGGGCGCGCGGACGACATCGTCATCACCGGCGGCCTCAAAGCCGACCTCGCCGCCGTGCGGGCCGCCGTCACCGCACTGGATACCGACGCCTGGGTACTCGCCGTCGACGATGACGAATGGGGGCAGCGGATCGTGCTGTTCGCCACGGGCGGCACCCTCGACGAATGGCGAGCGCGCCTGCACCCGGCGCTTCCGAAGCACGCCTTGCCGCGCCAGTTGTGCGTCGTCGACCAGCTACCCCGAACGCCGGGCGGCAAGCCGGATCGCGAAAAGCTCCTAAGATGGCTGGCGCAATGACAAGCTTCAACATCTGGGTCGAAGGCGCTCGCCCCCGCACGCTGCCCGCCGCCGTCGCCCCCATCCTCGCCGGCGCTGCCGCCGCCATGCATGCCGGGCGCGTCGACCTCCTCCGCACGGTGCTCGCGCTGTTGGTGGCCGTCGCGCTGCAGGTGGGGGTGAACTACGCCAACGACTACTCCGACGGTGTTCGCGGCACCGACGAAGACCGCGCCGGGCCGCTGCGCCTCACCGCGTCCGGGCTGGCCGAGCCGGCCCAGGTGCGGCGCGCCGCCTTCATGAGCTTCGCGGTGGCCGCGCTGTTTGGCCTCGTCATCGTGTGGTTGACCGCCCAGTGGTGGCTGATCCTCCTCGGTGCGGTCTCCATTCTCGCCGGCTGGTACTACACCGGCGGCAAACACCCGTACGGCTACATCGGGCTTGGTGAGGTGTTCGTCTTCATCTTCTTCGGGCTGGTCGCCACCGTCGGCACCACCTATATCAATGTGCTCGCCGCGCCCTGGTACGCCTGGTGCGCTGGCGCCGCCGTCGGCGCGACGGCGTGCGGGGTGCTCGTCGGCAACAACCTGCGCGACATCCCCACCGACAAAGAGGTGGGCAAACACACCCTGGCCGTGCGCCTCGGCGACCAGGGCACCCGGTGGTTCTACGCTGCCCTGATGCTGCTCGCTGTCGTATCCGTGGTGGCCTTCGCGGCGGGCACCACGTGGTGGGCGCTCATCGCCCTCCTGGGGCTGGGCGTGGTCGTCGCCCCGCTGAAACTCGTGCTCGGCGGGGCCACCGGCAGGACGCTCATCCCCGTGATCCAGGGCACCGGCATGGCAGGCATCGGAATTGGGTTCGGGCTCGTCGTGGGGGTGTTCCTCACGTGATCGTCTACGACATCGCCATGCGCGTGCCGTTCCGCGGGCTGCGCAGACGCCAAGGTGTACTGCTCGAAGGCAAGGCCGGTTGGGCCGAGTGGAGCCCGTTCCCCGAATACGGCGACGAGGAGGCCGCGACGTGGCTACTCGCGGCGCTCGACATCGCGGAGCACGGCTTCCCGAGCCCGTTCCGCGACCAGGTTCCCGTCAACGGCATCGTGCCCGCGCTCGCACCCGACGATGCGGTGCGGCGCGCAATCGAAACAGGCTGCCGCACCATCAAAATCAAGGTGGCCGGCGAAACCTCCCTCGACGCCGACCTCGCCCGCGTGCGCGCCGTGCGCGAGGCGCTCCCAGAGGTGCAGCTGCGCGTCGACGCCAACGGCGGCTGGAGCCTCGACGAGGCCACCCGCGCGCTGAGCGCGCTGGCGCCCTTGCAGCTGCAGTACGCAGAACAGCCGTGCGCCAGCGTCGACGACCTCGCCCGCCTGCGTTCCCTGGGGCTGGGCGTGCCCATCGTCGCCGACGAGTCCATCCGCAAAGCCGACGACCCGTACCGCGTGGCGGAACTGGATGCCGCCGACGGCATCGTGCTCAAGGTGCAGCCACTCGGCGGCATCCGCCCCTGCCTGGCGCTCGCCAAGGAACTGAGGATGCCGTGCGTGGTGTCGTCGGCGGTGGAGACCTCCGTCGGTATCGCTGCGGGCGTGGCCCTGGCCGCGGCCTTGCCGGAGCTGCCGTGGGCGTGTGGGCTGGAGACCGTGCGGCTATTGGAGGGGGACGTCGTCGAGCGCCCGCTGCTGCCTCAGGATGGCTGGCTGACGCCGCCGATCGTCGGCTTGGAGCCGACGCTGGCGTCGCGGCACCTTGCCGACGAGGACACGACGAACCGGTGGCAGGCGCGTTTCGAGCGCGCGCAGCGCGTGCTCGAGGAATCGGGGCAACTGTGATGCGGCAGCACGACAAGGAGCGGGCATGAGCAGTGTGGAGCTGGGTGCGGTGGTTGCGCACACGCTGGTGCGGATGGGTGTCGCTGGCGTGGTCAGCGGCGCGGGGTCGCGCAACGCCCCGCTGTCGATGGCGTTCCATCGTCTCGATAGCGACGGTGCGCTCTCGCTGCACGTCGTCGTCGACGAGAGGTCGGCCGCCTTCCGTGCGCTCGGCCTGGCCAAAGCGACGGGGCAGCTCGCCGTGGTGGCCGTCACCAGTGGGTCTGCCGTCGCGAACCTGCACCCTGCTGTCCTGGAAGCCCGGCACGCCGGGGTGCCGATGCTCGTGCTCACCGCCGACCGCCCGATGGAGCTCGTCGGCTCCTGCGCCAGCCAGACCGCCGACCAGGTAGGCATCTTCGGCCCATCCGTGCTGGGCACGGTGCGGCTCTCGTCGCAATCCGGCGGCCCGACAGCTTGGAGCGCCGCTGTGCAGCGCGCCGCCCACCTCGCGCTCGGCACCCGCACCCGCGAGCCAGGGCCCGTGCAGCTCAACCTCGAGTTCACGCCGCCGCTCGTGGGGCAAGCGCCCACCCCCGACGTGCACGTCGCGCAAGTTGCGGCGAGCCGGGGCGGCGATGTCGTCGAGCTCGTTGGAACCAAGCGCACCGTTGTGGTGGCGGGCGAGGCTCTGCCCGCCGTCGGCGCGGAGGCGCGGGCGCTCGCCGAGCACGCCGGCGTGCCGCTACTGGCCGAACCCGCGTCGAACGCCCGCGCTGGCCGCTGCGCCATTGCGAACTACCGCCGGCTGCTGAACCAGGAACTCGCCCGTGACGTGGAGCGAGCCATCGTCTTCGGGCATCCCACCTTGTCAAGGCCACAACTGGCGCTGCTCGCACGCAGCGACGTCGAGGTCGTCGTCGTGACGCCACGCGCCACCTGGCCGGACACCGGGCACCGCGCGAGCATCGTCGCAGACCGAGTCACCCTCGGACAGCAAGACCCGGCGTGGCTCGAACGCTGGCGCGAAGCCGACGCCGCCATCGAGGGCAACGCCGCGTGGAACGGACGGGCAGTCGCCGACGCGGTGCTCGCCGCCACCGGGCCGGACGAGAACCTCGTCTTCGGCGCCAGCAACCTCATCCGCGACGCCGACCTCGCACCCATTCACGCCGCGCCGCCCACCACCTGGGCCAGTCGAGGGCAGGCCGGCATCGATGGCACCATCGCCACCGCAGCCGGCATCGCGCTCGGCACCGGACGCTCAACCACCGTCCTCCTGGGCGACCTCACCGCCCAGCACGACATCGGCTCGCTCGCCCGCCCAAGCCAGGAACCGCGCGCCCGCTTGCGCATCGTGATCGGCGACGACAACGGCGGCTCACTCTTTCACAAGCTCGAACAGGGCCAGCCGGAATACGCCGACGCGTTCGAGCGCGTCTTCGGCACGCCGCAAGACGTGGACCTCGCTGCGGTCGCTCGGGCCTTCGGCTGGAACACGACGGTGGCTACCTCCCGCGCCGAACTGGAGGCCGCGCTCGCGAGCGACGCCGAGTGCATCGTCGCGAGATACTCGAGGCCGTAGCCGTACTGGCCGGCGACATTGATCGACCTAACTGGTGGCACTCCGGTGCCCGCCCGCTTCCGTTCCTATCTGTTGACACATATGCTAGGTGTGTATACGGATAGGAGGTGAGTGGGGTGACGGTGATAGATCTCAGATCGGTGTTCACACTCGAGGAGGCCCGCGCGGCGGGTTTGCGCAAGGACGAGGTCTACGGCCTGCTCGCGGCTGAGGAAATCGAGCGCGTGGGGCGTGGCGTGTACTTGCGACCCGGCGTGATCGATGAGCGCTTTGTTTCTCTCGCCGCCGCGACCGCTGTTCGATCGGACGCGACGTTATGTCTGACCAGCGCGCTCGCGCATCACGACCTCACCGATGCGATCCCGTTCGGCACCGACATCGCCCTGCCGCGCGGCACCAGGCACCCGGCTGGGTTCGACCACGTGGCCTGGCACAGCTTCGCCACCGACACCTTCACCCTCGGGCGCGAGATACACCAGGTCGCTCCTGGTGTGACGATAGCGGTCTACTCGCCCGAGCGGACCATCATCGACTGCTTCCGGCTCGTGCATCAGGAGGGGCGTGAGACCGCTCACGAGGCGCTCCGGCGATGGCTGCGCCGCAAAGGTTCAACGCCTGCGAGATTGCTGCGCATGGCCGATGCCTTCCCCAAGGCGAAGCCGCGGCTGCGTCTGGCGTTGGAGGTGTTGCTATGACTCCGGCACCGCGCCGTGATACCCGTGCCGGTCAGGCGTTGAACGATTGCGTTCAGCGTCGGATGCGTGTGTCGCTGTCGTCTGGGTGTAGAGCGCGAGCCGAGGGCCATCGGTCGATTTGACATACACGCTGGTCATGATCGCTTCGAAGGGCTCTTCGCCCGCGCGCTGAGCGGTGGCCCGGTACACCAATGCTGTCGCTTCCGCTCCTACGCGAACGATCCGTTCGTCGCTGATTGTGTAGCTGTCCCATGCCGGCGCTTGGTCGAGGGATGCGACCACGGTGTCCCTGTCCATCGTGAAACCGTTCACGAGGACCATGACGGCGTCCTCGGTCATCAATGATCCATAGAACGACGAGCCGGTCTGGTTGCACAGTGCATCCCATCCCTGACGTTCGAGCGTACTCAGGGCAGGCAGAGTCATTATGTCCATGTACCCGACTTTATTGCGCACTGCACCTATCGCGTCGATCGGATTGAACACATCGACGTGTTGTTGGAAGGCTTCGAGCTACTCGACGCGACCAGCATGATCCCTGCGAGACGCGGCCTGCTCGCTAGCTGTACTAGCCGGAGACGCCACGCGCTAGCAGCCGGGCGACCCCTCGTCGGCATCCAAGCGCGCGAGCCAGCGGCGCAACTGCAGCGTGGCGCGCACGTCGTCCTCGTTGTACTCCAGCACCCGCACCCGCGAGGCGTCGTCGTGCTCGTCGACGGCGTTCGCGAACCACGTTTGCGACTGCAGACCGCCCGGCTCCTCGTCGCGCCATGCAAAGCCCGCCCCTCGTGTGGCGACCACTTTCAGTCCCAGCCCGTCGACGCCGACGAAATTGTCTTTCACATAGGGATAGAGGTCGACGAAGTGGTCGCCCGCGAGCGCCAGCGCCGCCTTGAGCGCCGGATGGTCGGTGCATTCGGCGAGGCGCCGAATGTGCACCACCTCGTAGTCGGAGTAGTGGTACACGCGCATGCCGGGATGGCGTTTCGCCATGTGCATCAGCCACTGGCAAAACTCCACCGCGAGCGTGAGCTCGGCGTCGGCGTCGAGATGCTCGAACCGCACGAACGGCACGTACTCGGGCTCGTCGCTCACGCCACTCACCAGGCAACCCCACAGGTACACCGACCCGTCGCCCGCCGTCTCGATGTCAAAATCGATCTCCACCTCGGCGCGTGGCACGCCGATCGGGTCGACGCTCACCCGCTCCAGCGCCACGCCGCGTGCCATCATCTGCGCCCGACGATGCGCCTGCCGCAGGCGGGCTTCCGAGCGGTCGCGGTGCTGGGTCAGCGGCAGATACCGCGGCAAGACCTCCTCGATATCGGCCTCCGCGAGCTGCGCGACCGTCTTGATCCCGAGCCCCAGCAGGGTCTGCAGCTCCCGCACATCCAGCGGCGCCTTGGCGATGCGCAGTGAGAGATCGTCGTCGTCCATCTTGGTGCGACAGTGCTCCCACCAGGCGCAATACTCACACTCCTTCACCCGGATGGGACGCACCAGCGGCTCGGGATCGTTACCGCCGGTGCGGGTGCTGGCAGCCTCCGCGACGTGCAGGCGAAAACCGTGCTCATGGTCGTAGCGCTCCAGCGGGCTGCGTAACTTGTAGCCACTCGTGCGCGAGAACGTGCGGATGAACTTGCGCTCTAGATCAACCCACACGATCACCGGCTCGGTGTCGTCGCCAGCATCACCGACGACGCCTACTCGCCGCGCATCGCTGGCCCAGCCAGCGGCATCGAGGGTGCGCCACGCGTGTGCAAGTTCCAGCAGCGCGCCTTCGCGATGCGTGCGGTAGCGACGGTCCGCGAGCACAGCGCGAAATGTGGGGGAGTGCAGCGACGAAACCTCCAGATCCCGTGCTCGCAGTTGCTTCTCGACGATGCGGTACGGCTTAGTGGTCAGCGGCCAGTAGCGTGGCTCGCTCGCCTCGGTGTCGCGGACGAGCGCGTCGGGGGAGCCGCGACGGTGGCCCTCCTCGTCGTGGGGGAGCCGGGGGCCGACGATCACCGTCGCGCCCGATTCGACCGCGGCCCGCGTCGCCTCAACCCCTGGGCGCTCCCGCAGATCCACCGCGTCAGGGGCCGTTGCCAACACGTCGAGCACGGACGTGCGGAAATCCGCGCCGCCTTGGAACGCTTCGTGCAGCGCCTCATCGAGCACGGGTGCTTGCTGCGTGGGATCGAACGCGTTGAACGTCTTCACAGGGCAAGAACGCGCGGCGTAGGGATCGAGCAGGATCACGGGCGGCGCCCTCGGTGCAGCGCGACGATGCCACCGGTGAGATTGCGCCACTCGACGCTTGTCCAGCCCGCCTGTGTCATGAGCTCGGCCAACGCGCCCTGATCCGGCCAATCCATGATGGAATCCGCCAGGTAACTGTAGGCAACGGGATTGGGCGAGATCTTCGCCAACGGGGGCAACGCACGCAGCAGGTAGTCCTTGTACACACGCCGAAACGCCGGCTTGGTGGGGGTGGAGAACTCATTGACGACGATGCGCCCGCCGCGGCGGGTCACCCGCAGCATCTCCTGCAACGCCTCGAGGGTGTGCTCGACGTTGCGCAGGCCGTAGCTGATGGTGACGGCGTCAAAGGTCTCGTCGGAGAAGGGCAGCTGGAGCGCGTCAGCGTTGATGAACGAGAGCGTCGGGTACTGCCTGCGCCCCTGGTTCAGCATCCCGAACGACAGATCGGTGGGCACCACCGTCGCGCCCGACTCGGCCAGCGCCTGCGACGACGTGCCGGTGCCGGCCGCCAGGTCGAGAATCAACTGGCGTGGCTGGGGCTCGACGGCCTTGATGGTCTCGCGCCGCCATCCGCGGTCTTGCCCAAGCGAGAGTACATCGTTCAGGAGGTCATAGCGAGGGGCGATGTTGTCGAACATGCTGGCCACATCGTCGCGACGTTTGTCGAGCGTGGCGCGGATCCCCTCGCGCGGCTGCCGTTGAGCATTCATTGTTCCAGAGTAGCCCCACTTTGACACGCCTGAGACAATGGCGGGCGTGGCTAAGAAAGACGTGGTGTTGAAGGCCGAGGGGCTCAAGAAAGCGTACGGTCCGGTGACGATCGTGGAAGGGTTCAACCTCCAGGTGCGCGAAGGTGAGGCCGTCGCGCTCGTCGGGCGCAACGGCGCCGGAAAATCGACGGTGTTGCGTTGCCTAGTGGGTGCGGATCGTCCCGACGAGGGCACGGTCACCATCTGCGGCAACCGCATGTCGGAGACGAACCCGCAGATCCGCCGCGACCTCGCCACCGTCATTGACGACCTCGACTTCTTCCCCGACCTCGCCGTCGTGGAACACCTCGACCTACTCGCCCGCGCCCACGGCATCGACCATCCCGACGACCTCGTCGACGATGTGCTGGAAGAAGTGCAGCTCGTGCAGCAGGCGGGTCAGCTGCCGGCCACACTCTCGTCGGGACAGCGCCGACGCTTGGCGCTGGCTACGGCATTCGTGCGCCCCAGGCGCGTGCTCGTGCTCGACGAGCCGGAGCAGAGGCTTGACGTCGAGGGCGTCGAGTGGCTAGGCAGACGGCTGAAGGAAGACATGCGCGACGGGTTGGCCGTCGTGCTCGCGAGCCACGAGCCATCCCTCGTGGAGGCCATTGGGGCCCGCGAAGTACTGCTGGGAGAACAGCGTTGAGCGCAGATGCATTGAACGCCCGCTTCGAGCCCATCGGAGTCCCAGACGAGCGCGCCATCAAACAGCTGATGGGGGATTGGCGCAACGGTCGCGCCGACCGCACGTTCTGGGCCGCGGTGGCTGACTCCTACGTGATGGTCTTCTCCGTCGTCGTGCTCGGCGCGATGATCGGATCTGCCATTCTCGACGCGCAGCGCTCCGCGTCGAGCTGTGATTCCGCCGGATGTCTCGCCGGTCGCGGGCTGTTGCCTTGGGCGGCCGCGGCCGGAATCCTCGCGCTTACCTTGGTGTTCAGCCGCATGTTCGGGCCGGTGCTGGCGAGCTCGGCCGAGGGGTTCTGGCTCATGGATTCGCCCATGGATCGTCGGCGCCTGTTGCGCGGGCGATTCGTCGTCGCCATTATCCTCTCGGGGGCGATCAGCGCCGTGGTGGCCGCGCTGGTGTCCGCGCTGAGTGGGCAGACACTGACGAATGTCGGCATCTGGTCGCTGTCGGCGGGCCTCGGTGCTGCCGGGCTCACTGCCTTCGCAGGCCTGGAACAGACCTACGAGCGACGGTGGCTCGTCGTTGCTGTGCAATGGTTCCTTGGGCTCTCAGCCGCAGCGGCCCTGGGTGCCCTCGTCGCTGCCGCGGCGGGGTGGATCGACGTGCCGCCCAGCGTGTCGTCGGATCTGGCGCTCGTCGTGGGTGGCGTCGGCCTCGTGCTGCTCATCGCGTGTGGGGCAAGCGGTTTCCTTCGGCTGCGCAACATCCGGCGTCAGCGGCTCACGTCGGGCGGGTCGCTGTTGAGTGGTTTGCAGGGTGCCGCGTTCGCCTTGGAGTTCGCGCTGATCCGCGACATCCTCGTCGAGAACAAGTGCAAGGAGAAGGGGCAGGTGCGTCCTACCCGCGGCTCCGGATCTGGCACGCTCGCACTGGTGCTGCGTGACGTCCAGCGCCTTGTGCGTAACCCGCTGAATTTGGTGGTGCTGCTCATCACCATCGTCGTGCCCTACGCGGTGCTCGCCCTCGGATTGCAGGCGCTCAACGTCGCGATCTCCGGCATCGTGCTCATGGCCGCGTTAATCCCGTTCATGAACTCCCTGCGCGTGGTCTCGAGAACCAAGGGGCTCGCACGCGCTTTTCCGTTCGCGCCGGCCCAGCTGCGCCGCTCCCTCATGGTGGTGCCTGGCATCCTCGCGTTGGTGTGGGCTGCGGGCGCGCTGCCGGCCTTCGCCGGAGTGACGGCTGACAAGCAGTTCTCCTTGGCCGATGGCATCACTCCGACGCTCGTCGCCGCCGTCGCGGGCTTCCTCGGCGCAGTGCGCTGGGTATCCGCAAAACCAGCGAACTACAACGGCCCGCTGGTTGCTACCGGCACCGGCGCTATGCCGCCGGGGCTGATGTTCTCGATGATCCGCGGCTTCGACATGATCGCGCTGGTCACGTTCCCGCTGCTCTTCGGCTTGCCTGCCTGGGTGTCGATGGTGATCGCCGCCATCGCGTTCTTCTTCCTGAGCTCTGGCCTGGACCAGGAGGGGCTCATGGAGCAGTCGAAGGAGCAGCAGCGGCTCCTCGAGGAGGAGAAGGCGAAGGCGCGCGGCTCGAAGGAGAAAATTCGAGTGCAGCGCGGCAAGCGCTAGCGGGCTTCACTCCAGGCCGAAGGCTTGCAGCATCGGCAGGAACTTCGCCCGGGTTTCTTCAAGCTCCAAGCTCGGGTCTGAGTCGGCGACGATGCCCGCGCCGGCGAAGATGCGGATCTCGTTAGGCGCTTCGGGGCGCACGTGGCCGCCTCGGAGCGCGATGGCCCATTCCCCGTCGCCGTGCATGTCGACCCACCCGACGGGGCCCGCGTAGCGCCCGCGGTCCATGGGTTCCAGATCGGCGATCATGTCGCGGGCGAGGTGCGTGGGCGTGCCGCACACGGCGGCCGAGGGGTGCAGTGCGGCGGCCAGGCGCAAGGAGCTCGATCCTTCCTCAACCACGCCGGTGATGTCGGTGGAGAGATGCAGCACGTTAGGCAACGGGAGTACCGACGGGGTCTCGGGCACGTTCATGGCCTTGCAGAACGACCGGAGCGCTTCGGCGACGGAGTCGACGGCGAACGCGTGCTCGCCCAGGTCTTTCTCGCTGCGTGCCAGCTGCATTGCTTTGGCCAGCGGGTCGGTGTGGTCTGGATCGACGGAAACTGTGCCTGCGAGTACCCGCGAGGTGGCAAGCCCGTCGGATACTCGCACCAGGAGTTCCGGGGTGGCGCCGATCATGCCGTCGACGAGGTACGTCCAGGTCATCGGGTAGCGTTCAGCCAGGCGTGCCAGGAGGGCCCGAAGGTCGATCGTCTCGGCAGATTTCGCGATGAGGTCTCGTGCGAGCACCACCTTGTGCACGTCGCCGCGGCGGATGTGCTCCACGCACTGCGCGACGATCTGGGCCCAAGCATCTTGGGTGATGGTGCCCGTATCGAGCGTGAGTTTGGGGAAATGCAGCGGCTCGCCAGGTTCGGGCAATGACATCTCGCGATGGTCGCCCAATTTCGTGAGCCAGGCGTGCTCGCCGCGCCTGGCGAGGATCACCCGCGGCACGGTCAGCACAGAACGGTAGGCGGAACGATCGGGGTCGAACGCGAACGAACCGAAGGCGAGTGGGCCGACACCGCTTACTCCAGGAAGCTCAGAATCGTGGTCGATCTGGGAAGCAATCTCGCCCCACCACACGTCAGCGGTGTCGATGTAGTCGGTCTCAAACCGGGCCACCTCCCCGATGCCGATGTATCCTTCGCCCCTGCGTAAGAACGCGGCAGCAGGTTCCGATGCTGGAAGAAAGCGTTCCAGCGGCCCCGGGTCGTCAATAGCAACCGTGGTTGCCCGCATCCGGGCGGTCCCAAAATCCAGCATCACCCGACTGAGCATAGCGAGGTTGGTTGGGTTGCTCGACTGGACGTACTGCTAAGCGGGGTCCGCGATAGGCCGATCGACGTTGTTTTCCCTAGTGAGAATCCAATACGGCGGACGCCGGGGTAGCCTGTCACCCTCCCCGTTGGCGCCCGCCGCACGCGCTCCTGGCCCTGGAAAGAGGGCAACATTTCGCAAGCCCGCCATCACCTAATTTGCGACGGTGTGGCCGGCTGGCACCAATCGTCGGGCGGGCCTAGACTGACCCGGGAATGACCAATGCTGGATAGATGTTTGAGGTGGCAGGAATGACTCAACCCGCTTGCGAAGCGGACGTCATCGTCGTCGGTGCCGGTCCCGCCGGGTCCACCGCTGCCACGTACCTGGCTCGCCACGGTTTGCAGGTAACGCTCCTCGAAAAGTCGCAGTTCCCCCGCGACAAGGTCTGCGGCGACGGGCTCACGCCTCGGGCCACGAGGGCGCTCATTCGCCTAGGCGTGGACGTGTCAGAAAGTAACGGCTGGCTCCACAACCACGGCCTGAGGGTGTACGCCGGCCGAAAAGATCCGTACCTCTTCCCCTGGCCTGAGTTGCATGACTTCCCGAGCTTCGGGCTGACCCGCCCACGCGCCGACTTCGATGACATGCTTGCCAAGATCGCGGTGGCCAGCGGCGCCAATCTCGTCGAGGGTGCGAACGTGTCTGCGCCCATCTTGGACGAGCGCACCGGGCGCATCGCCGGCGTGCGCACCAAGGCGGGCGACGAGTACCGGGCGCCGCTCGTCGTCGCAGCCGACGGCAACTCGGCGCGGCTGGCCATTGCGATGGGCATCAATAAACGTGAAGATCGCCCGATGGGCGTTGCCGTGCGCACTTACTACAAGAGCCCGCTGCACGACGACGACCACCTCGAGAGCTGGCTCGAACTCTGGGACGGCGAGCCCGGCAACTCCAACCTGCTCCCCGGCTACGGTTGGGTGTTCCCCATGGGTGACGGCACGGTCAACGTCGGCCTCGGCGTCACCAGCACCTCGAAGGGGTTCGGCAACACCGACTACCGCGCAATGCTGAAACGCTGGCTCGACAACACTCCCGATGAGTGGGGATACCGCGACGAGAACCAGGTGGGCAAGGTGCAGGGCGCCGCACTGCCGATGGCGTTCAACCGTCAGCCGCATTACGGGCGAGGGCTGCTCCTCGTCGGAGACTCTGGCGGCATGGTGAGCCCCTTCAACGGCGAGGGCATCGCGTACGCGATGGAGGCCGCCGAGTGGGCCGCCGACGCCTGTGCCGACGCGTTCGCGCGCGGTATTGGTACGTCTGGCGCGGAGCGCGCACTGCAGGGTTACCCCATCAAACTCAGGGCGGAGCTGGGCGGCTACTACCGACTCGGTACCATCTTTGCCAAGCTCATTGGCAACCCGACGATCATGCGCTTGTGCACGAAGTACGGTCTTCCCCGGAAGCACCTTATGCACCTCGTCATGAAACTACTCGCAGACCTGCGTGACGCCCACGACGGCGACTGGGCTGATCACATCATCAATGTGCTCTCGAAGGCGGCGCCGTCGGCATGAGCAACAACAATCGAGTGAAGGAGTCCGCATGAACCCCTACATCCCCATCGTGGGAATGATGGTGTTGGCCACGGGTTTCGTGGTGGTATCCATGCTGCTCAGCGCAGTGGTAGGCCCGAAGCGCTACAACCGCTCCAAGCATGACGCGTTCGAGTGTGGTATCCAGCCCACTCCGCAGCCTGCTGGTGGCGGCCGCTTTCCGGTGCAGTACTACATCACGGCCATGTTGTTCATCGTGTTCGACATCGAGGTGGTCTTCCTGTATCCCTTCGCGGTGTCGCGCAACCAAATGGACTTCTTCGTCGTCATCCAGATGGTGATCTTCATCGCGCTGGTGTTCGTCGCATTCTTCTACGTCCTGCGCCGCAAGGGCCTGGACTGGGACTGATCAGATAAAGGAAGTTGTGCAATGGGTCTCGAAGACAAGATTCCGGCAGGCGTCCTGCTGACGTCGGTGGAAGCCATCGCAGGGTGGATGCGTAAGACGTCGTGGTGGCCTGCGACGATGGGCCTTGCCTGCTGCGCCATCGAGATGATGGCCTTCGGTACGCCGAGGTTCGATGCCGGCCGTTGGGGGCAGGAAGTGTTTCGCTCGCCGCGCCAGTCTGACCTCCTGATCATCTCTGGTCGCGTGAGTCAGAAGATGGCCCCGGTGCTGCGCCAGATTTACGATCAAATGCCCAACCCCAAGTGGGTCATCTCCATGGGTGCTTGCGCCAGTTCTGGTGGCATGTTCAACAACTACGCCGTCATCCAGGGCGCCGACCACTTCCTCCCCGTGGATATGTACATCCCCGGTTGCCCGCCCCGCCCCGACCAGCTGATCGACGGCATCTTCAAACTGCGTGAAGAGGTGTGGCACAACACGAAGATGGGCGCCCACCGTGCGGCGGAGATTGAAGAACTCGAGCAGGCCGCGCTGGCTGCGCCTGCCAAGGTGGAGCAGAAGGGACTCATGCGATGAGCGAGGAGCACATCCCGAAGCGCGCGCAAGAGCCCGCGCAGGGCGCGCCCGTGTTCGAAACGAAACAGGGCATGTGGTCGCGTGGCTCGGGCGATACGTCGGGCTTCGGCGGCATGGTGCGAGAAATCTCCATGCCGGGCGTCCCCACGCCGCCGTTCGGCGATGTGGACGCCGACGAGATCTACCGTCGTGCCGTCGACGCGCTGCCCGAGGCGGAGAGCTTCCCAATGCTCTACCACAACGGCGAACTCACCATCTACGTCCCGCGTGAGCAGCTCGCCCAGGTGGCCCGAACCTTCCGCGACGACCCGTGGCTGCGCTTCGAGGTCATCATGAGCGTCTCGGGTGTGCACTACCCCCAGCAGACCGGCGCAGAACTGCACGCCGTCTACCACCTGCTCAGCTACACGCACAACCGTCGCGTCCGGCTCGAAGTGAGCTGCCCCGACGGCGACCCCCACATCCCCTCGGTGTGCGCCACCTACCCGATGGCCGACTACGACGAGCGTGAGACGTGGGACATGTTTGGCATCGTCTTCGACGGCCATCCCGGCCTCACGCGCATCCTGATGCCGGACGATTGGGAAGGCCACCCGCAGCGCAAGGACTACCCGCTGGGCGGCATCGACGTCGAGTACAAGGGCGCCAAGGTTCCGGCGCCAGACACGCGAAGGAGCTACTCGTGAGCCAGGACGTTTACGCGGCCCCCGGCGAGAAGCCAGCCGATCACGCCTACTTCCCCCAGGGTGGCGACTGGGAAGAGATTGTCGCAGAACAGGCCGAGCGCAGCGACGAGACCATCGTCATCAACATGGGCCCCTCGCACCCGTCCACCCACGGTGTGTTGCGCCTCCTGCTCGAGATGGAAGGTGAGACCGTCACCTCCATCCGCCCCGGCATCGGCTTCCTGCACACGGGCATCGAGAAGAACGCCGAGTTCAAGACGTGGACCCAGGCCGTCACGTACATGACGCGCATGGACTACGTCGCACCGCTGTTCAACGAAGCCGTGTACTGCATGGCGGTTGAGAAGCTTCTCGACATCACCGACGACATCCCCGAGCGCGCGCAAGTGATTCGAGTGCTCGTGATGGAGCTGTGTCGCATCGCCTCGCACCTGGTTGCCATCGGCACCGGGGGCATGGAGATCGGCTCGACGACGGTCATGTCCATCGGGTTCCGTGAGCGTGAGGTGATCCTCGACTTCTTCGAAGCGCTCACCGGGTTGCGCATGAACCACGCGTTTATCCGCCCCGGCGGTGTCGCCAACGACCTCCCAGAGGGCGGGCTCGACCACCTTCGCAGCGTCATCGACTGGCTGCACAAGCACCTACCCGAGTACGCGGGCTTCTGCAACGAGAACCCCATCTTCATCGGACGCATGAAGGATATCGCCCGCATTGATCTCACCGGGGCGATGATGCTCGGCGTCACAGGGCCGCGTTTGCGCGCCACCGGCTACGAGTGGGACCTGCGCAAGAAGCAGCCCTACTGCGGCTACGAAACCTACGATTTCGACGTTGTCACCTGGACGGGCGACGACTCCTACGGCGCCTTCCGGGTACGTCTCGACGAAACCTGGCAGTCGCTTAAGATCGTCGAGCAGTGCCTCGAGCGTCTGGAGAAGACGCAGGGCCAGCCTGTGATGGTGGAAGATAAGAAGATTGCTTGGCCTGCACAGCTCAGCATCGGAGCCGACGGTCAGGGTAACTCGAACGAGCACATCAAGCACATCATGACGGGCTCGATGGAAGCGCTCATTCACCACTTCAAGATCGTCACCGAGGGTTTCAAGGTGCCCGCCGGTCAGGCGTATATGGCTGTCGAATCTCCCAAGGGCGAGCTCGGCTGTCACGTCGTGTCTGACGGCGGCCCGAAACCCTACCGCGTGCACATGCGCGACCCCGGATTTCACCACCTGCAATCCATCCCCTACATGTGCGAGGGCGGCATGATGTCCGATGTCGTCGTCGCCCTGGCAAGCATCGACCCAGTTCTTGGAGGTGTTGACCGATGAGTGGTGAGTTCAAGACGCACTTCGCGGATTCGGGCACGATTGACTACTCCGACACGTCAACGAACATCGACGATGTCACCATGCACGAGCTGCAAGAGATCGCCGACCGCTACCCCGAGCCGCGCTCGGCCTTGCTACCGATGCTGCACCTGGTGCAGTCGGTCGACGGACGCATCAGTCCCCGCGGCGTCGAAGCGTGCGCAGAGGTGCTCGGCATCTCCGCCGCGCAGGTGTCGGGCGTGGCCACCTTCTACACGATGTACAAGCGCCGGCCGGCCGGTAAGCATCACCTCGGCGTGTGCACCACTTCGCTGTGCGCGGTGATGGGCGGCGACATCCTGCTCGAACAGGTGAAAGACACCCTCGGCATTGACGAGGGTCAGACCACCGAAGACGGCCAGATTTCCCTAGAACGCCTGGAGTGCAACGCGGCATGCGATTACGCGCCGGTCATGATGGTCAACTGGGAGTTCTTCGACAACATGGACCCGGAGAAGACCAAGGAGTTGCTCGACGCACTGAGCAACGACAAGCCCATCTGCTCCTCACGCGGCGCGGCCATCACCTGTTGGAAGGATGCCGAGCGCGTGCTTGCCGGATTCTCTGACGGACGCGCCGACGAAGGCCCTTCAGCCGGGCCAGCGTCGCTGCGCGGCGTCGAGATCGCTCGGGAACGCGGCTGGACCGCTCCCGACCCGAACAATCTGCCTGAGCCGCCCGCAGCTGAGGAGGACGCGAAGTGACCGACACGCTGACCCCGGTACTGTCCGCCCACTGGGGCGAGAAGCAGTCGTGGAAGCTTGCCCAGTACAAGAAGACGGGCGGCTACCAGGCAGCTCGCAAGGCGCTGGGCATGCAGCCCGCCGACATCATCACCTTGGTGAAGGACGCCGGTCTGCGCGGCCGTGGCGGTGCTGGCTTCCCCACAGGCATGAAGTGGAGCTTCGTTCCGCAGGACAACCCGAACCCGAAGTACCTCGTCGTCAACGCTGACGAGTCGGAACCCGGCACCTGCAAGGACATGCCGCTGCTGATGGCCTCCCCGCACACCTTGGTCGAGGGCATCATCATTTCCTGCTTCGCCTTCAACTCGCACCAGGCCTTCATCTACTGCCGCGGCGAGGTGGTGCACATCATCCGCCGCCTGCAAGCCGCCGTACAGGAAGCGTACGACGCGGGCTACCTCGGCGAGAACATCTTCGGTAGCGGCTACGACCTGGACATCATCGTTCACGCCGGAGCCGGAGCCTACATCTGCGGCGAGGAAACTGCGCTGCTGGATTCGCTCGAAGGCAGACGCGGCCAGCCGCGACTTCGCCCGCCGTTCCCTGCCGTCGCGGGCCTGTACGCGTCGCCAACGGTGGTGAACAACGTCGAGTCCATCGCGTCGGTGCCTTCCATCATCACCAACGGCAAGGAATGGTTCCAGGCGATGGGCACCGAGAAGTCGAAGGGCTTCACGCTGTACTCCGTGTCTGGGCACGTCACCAACCCGGGCCAGTACGAGGCACCCATGGGTATCACCATGCGGAAACTCATCGAACTGTCCGGCGGCATCCGTCACGGCCACAAGCTGAAGTTCTTCACCCCCGGCGGTTCTTCTACGCCCATCCTCACCCACGAGCACCTCGACATTCCACTTGACTACGAGGGTATGGCGGGCGCCGGCTCTATGCTGGGAACCAAGGCGCTGCAGGTGTTCGACGACACCGTCTCGATCGTGCGCACCACGCTGCGTTTCGTCGAGTTCTACAAGCACGAAAGCTGCGGCAAATGCACCCCGTGCCGTGAAGGCACCTGGTGGCTGGTGCAGCTGCTGATGGCCTTCGAACGCGGCGAAGCCCAGGAAGGTGACGTCGACAAGCTGCTCGACATTTGCGCGAACATCGGCGGCCGTTCGTTCTGCGCCCTCGCCGACGGTGCCGTGGCAGCCGTGAACAGCGCCGTCAAGCACTTCCGCGAAGAGTTCGAGCAGGGGTACCACACGCCCGCCTGGGAACTCTTCCCCTACGAGAAGAGCGCCATCTTCGCCAAGGAAGGAGCCACGCGATGAGCGTCGACGCCAAGAGCGCAGGCCAGGTTGTGCCGTCGGAGGAACTCACCACGTGCACTATCGACGGTGTGTCCGTCAGCGTGCCGAAGGGCACCCTCATCATCCGTGCGGCGGAGAGCGTCGGCACGAACATCCCTCGCTTCTGTGATCACCCGCTGCTCGACCCCGCCGGCGCCTGCCGCCAGTGCCTCGTCGAGATTCCAGACGCCGGCAACGGGCGCGGCTTCCCGAAGCCCCAGCCCGCCTGCACCATGCCGGTGGCTGAGGGCATGGTGGTGAAGACGCAGGTCACCTCTGCGGTGGCGAAGAAGGCGCAGCAGGGGCAGATGGAGTTCCTGCTCATCAACCACCCGCTCGACTGCCCCATCTGTGACAAGGGCGGTGAATGCCCCCTGCAGAACCAGTCGCTGAGTCACGGCACGGGGGAGTCGCGCTACGGCCTGCCGAAACGCACTTACCCGAAGCCCATCAATCTCTCCGCACAGATCCTGCTGGACCGCGAACGCTGCATTCTCTGCCAGCGCTGCACCCGCTTCGCAGATCAGATTGCAGGCGACCCGCTCATCCACCTCTCAGAGCGCGGCGCGGTCAGCCAGATCGCCATCGACGACACCAAGCCGTTCGATTCATACTTCTCTGGCAACGTCGTCCAGATCTGCCCGGTCGGCGCGCTCACCTCGGCGGCGTACCGCTTCCAGGCTCGCCCGTTCGACCTCGTCTCCACGACGAGCACCTGCGAGCACTGCGCGGCCGGATGTGAGTTGCGCGTTGACCATCGCCACCACCAGGTGAAGCGCCGCCTCGCCGGGGACAATCCGCAGATCAACGAGGAGTGGAGCTGCGACAAGGGCCGCTTCGGCTTCGTCTACGCCCGCGAAGATCGCCTCACCAACCCGCTCGTGCGTGACAACGGCGTGCTGCGTCCCGCCTCATGGCCGGAAGCCATCGACGCTGCGGTGGCGGGCCTCAAGCAGGCTGGCGGTGCCGTTGGCGTGCAAACTGGTGGACGCCTCAGCGTCGAAAACGCGCTTGGCTACTCGCGCTTCGCGCGCGCCGTGCTGGGCACGAATAACATCGATTTCCGCTCCCGCCCGTCCTCCGACGAGGAAGCCATCTTCCTGGCGGCCCGCGTTGCGGGACGCACCCAGGTCGGCTGGTCCGACGTGGAACAGGCGAGCACCGTGATCCTCGTCACGTTCGAGCCCGAAGACGAGATGCCCATCGCCTTCCTGCGCTTGCGCAAGGCGGTACGCAAACACAACCTCAAGGTGCAGGTGATTGCGCCGTTCGCGTCGTTAGGCTCCGAGAAGCTATCCGCGACGCTGATCCCGACGGCGCCTGGCGACGAAGTCGCAGCCCTGGAAGCGCTGGAGAATCTCGACGACAGCACCATCATCATGGTGGGGGAGCGGGCGGCCACCGTGCCCGGCGTGCTGAGCGCCGCCACCCGAATCGCCGACGCAACCGGTGCCCACTTGGCGTGGATGCCGCGGCGCGCAGGCGACCGAGGTGCCCTCGATGCGGGCTGCCTGCCTGGCCTGCTGCCGGGCGGTAGGCAGGTCTCCGACGCCGGTGCTCGCGTCGATGTCGCTGCCGCCTGGGGCGTCGACTCGCTGCCGGACACCGAGGGGCTCAACGCGCAGCAGCAGTTCGACGCTGTGCAGCAGGGCACGCTGAAGGCCCTCATCATGGCTGGCGTCGAGGCCGGCGACATGGCTGATCCGGCCGCCGCGCTGGCCGCGCTGGAGGCTGCGGAGTTCGTCGTGAGTATCGAGCAGCGCCCCTCCGAAGTGACGGAGCGCGCCGACGTCGTGTTCCCCGCCGCGCTGGTGGAGGAGCAAACAGGCCACTTCCTGAACTGGGAAGGCCGCGAGCTGCCCATCGGGTTGGTGACTTCGACGGCGCACTCGCCGATGACCGACCTGCGCATCCTCGCCGCACTTTCGGACGCCTTGGGCTCCGACTTAGGCGTTCGCACGCCTGCAGCCGCCTGGGCGAGCTTCCAGGAGCTGCAGGACTGGGAAGGCGCTCGCGCCTCCGCCCCGCAGTGCGCCGCCGCCGCGAAAGCCGACGGCGTCCTGCTCGCCGGCTGGCGTGAGCTGCTCGACGCCTCGCGCGGCAACGACCACGAGGTCGCACTGCGCAAGACCGCCCGTCCTGCCGTCGCACGCGTCTCCGCTGCCACAGCTGAGCGCCTCGGTCTCGCCACCCACGCCCGCATCGAATGCGACGGGCGCGAGCAGGTGCTGCCCGTCGAGGTGGTGCGCGGCATGGTTGACGACGTCGTCTGGGCGCCGCTGAATCCGGGTGGTAGCCGACTCGCGGCGCTGCCCGGCACACCCGTGACGGTGACCGCCGTCACGATCAACGAGGGAGCAATGGCATGAATCCCGTCTTCTTCCACGACCCATTCTGGTTGACCGTGGTCAAGATCCTGCTGCTGTTCGTAGTGCTGCTGGTCTGGACCATTTTCAACGTGTGGTACGAGCGGCGCCTGCTGGGCAAGATGCAGAACCGCATCGGCCCAGTGATGAACGGCCCGTTCGGTTTGGGGCAGGCGCTCGGCGATGGCGCCAAGCTGATTTTCAAGGAAGACTACCGTCCGGCAAACACCGACGCGTTCATCTTCAACCTCGCACCGATCCTCGCAGGCTTTGCCTGTTTCACCGGCTGGGCCGTGATTCCCTTCGCCGGTGAGGTCACGATGTTCGGCGTCGAGACGAGGCTCCAGCTCACCGACCTTCCGGTGGCGGCGCTGTTCGTCATGGCGATCGCATCCATCGGTATCTACGGCGTCGTGCTCGCGGGTTGGGCGTCGTCGAACTCCTACTCGTTCCTCGGTTCGATCCGCTCGGCAGCGCAGATGATCTCCTATGAACTCGCGATGGGTCTGGCGATCGTCGGTGTGCTGATGCGCTCCGGTTCGATGTCCACGTGGGAGATCGTCGAGGCGCAGAACCAGCCGATTCCCTTCGCGATTCCGTTCACGAACCAGCTGTTCATGGACGGCAACCACCACATCACCGGCTGGTACTTCTTCCTGCTGTTCCCATGCTTCGTGGTGTACGTGATCTCGATGGTGGGCGAAACCAACCGCGCACCGTTCGACCTGCCCGAGTGTGAGTCGGAGCTGGTGTCGGGCTTCATGACCGACTACTCCGGCTTCCGCTACGCGATGTTCTTCCTCGCGGAGTACATCAACATGCTGACGGTGTCGGCGATGTGCGTCACGCTCTTCCTGGGCGGTTACCTCATGCCGTGGCCGCTGAACCTGATCCCGGGCCTCGCTGATCCGGGCTGGTGGGGCGTGCTCTCGTTCGTCATCAAGGTACAGCTCGTGTTCAGCTTCTTCATGTGGCTCCGCGGCGCAACCTGGCGTTTCCGCTACGACCAGTTCATGAACCTCGGCTGGAAGTACCTCATCGAGATTGTGCTGGTCTACCTCGTGCTCGTGATGCTGTTCCCGCAGGCCTCCGCGCTCACCGGCGTGCTGGTCGCCATCGGCGGGTTCTGGCTCCTCGCTTCGAAGCGTCGCGATGATCTCGAGCCCACGCCCGAACCCGAACCGGAGCACCCCGAGGTATTCGATCCGTTCGCGGGCGGCTATCCGGTGCCGCCGCGCAAGGGCCAGGTGCTGCCTGAGCTGGCGGGTGTCGTCGCCGGGGCCACCGACGACGAGGACGACGCAGAC
This sequence comes from uncultured Tessaracoccus sp., assembly GCF_947255005.1. Taxonomy (GTDB): domain Bacteria; phylum Actinomycetota; class Actinomycetes; order Propionibacteriales; family Propionibacteriaceae; genus Arachnia. Next base: position 115,922 of record NZ_CAMYFI010000001.1, read on the forward strand.
ACCGAGACGACTGGGAAGGACGCCTGATGGGATTCACCGATGAGTGGGCCGGATTTGGCATCACGTTCAAGACGATCTTCCGCAAAACCTTCACCCAGGACTACCCGCACAAGGATCCTGAGAAGGTGCTGCAGCCGCGCTTCCACGGCCGCCACCAGCTGAACCGCTGGCCCGACGGGCTCGAGAAATGCGTCGGTTGTGAACTCTGCGCCTGGGCGTGCCCGGCAGACGCCATCTACGTCGAGGGCGCAGATAACACCGAGGACGAGCGGTTCTCGCCCGGCGAGCGCTACGGGCACGTCTACCAGATCAACTACCTGCGCTGCATCTTCTGCGGCCTGTGCATCGAGGCGTGTCCCACCCGGGCGCTCACCATGACGAACACCTGGAAGCTCGCCGACAATACTCGAGAGAGCCTCATCTACGAGAAGCACCAGCTGCTCGCACCGCTGCTGCCCGGTATGGAAGAGCCGCCGCACCCGCGTCGGCTCGGCGACGATGAGGACGACTACTACGCCGGACTCCCCGCCACCGGAGAGCTGGATACCCGCAGCGCCACCACCCAAGGAGCGGTTGAATGACGACCTTCATTCCCTTGGCCACGGCATCGGATGTGGCCTTCTGGATCGCAGCGCCGATCATGGTGGCCTGCGCACTGGGATTCATTGTCTCCCGCAAGCCGGTGCACTCTGCAGTGTGCATGGCCGGCGTCATGATCGGCCTGGCAGTGCTCTACGGCGCGCTGGACGCTCCCTTCCTGTTCGTCGCGCAGATCATCGTCTACACCGGCGCCATTTTGATGCTGTTCGTGTTCGTCGTGATGATCATCGGCGTGCACAGCACTGATTCGCTGGTGGAAACCATCAAGGGCCACCGCGCCGCATCGATCGTTGCCTCCCTCGGCTTCGGCATCCTTATCATCGCGGTGGTTGGGCAGCTGGCAACCTTCGGGGAACCCGCAGGGTTGGCAGCCGCGAACGGGGCCGGCAACGTTGAGGGCCTCGCTAAGCTCGTCTTCCACGACTACGTGATCGTGTTCGAGCTCGCCGCCGCGCTGCTCATCATCGCACCGATGGGTGCACTCGTCTTGACCCACGGCGACGAACTCAAGAAGAAGGTCAGCCAGTGGGGCTCCGCCAAGGAGCGCACCAAGGCCTACGCCGAAGAAGGCGCCCACCCCGGCCCGCGGCCCAGCTCCGGTGTGTACGCGCGCCACAACTCGATTGCCTCCCCGGCGCTGCTGCCTGACGGCTCCGTTGCTGAGACATCGCTGTCGCAGACGCTGCTCGACCGCGGCATCGCCGTCGATGTTGACCAGCTGCGTGCGCCCACCGACGAGGTCCGCAAAGCCATCGAATCCGCTCGAGCCGACATCGAAGGAGGCCAGGCATGACCACCGCATCACTGCTCGTGCTTTCCGCGATCTTGTTCACGGTCGGGGTGGCAGGGTTCCTGCTGCGCCGCAACGCGATCATCGCGTTCATGTCGATCGAGCTCATGCTGAACGCAGCGAACCTCGCGTTCGTCGCGTTTGCCCGCCAGCACGGCGGCCTCGAAGGGCAGATGGCGGCCTTCTTCGTGATGGTCGTCGCCGCTGCTGAGGTTGTCGTTGGCCTCGCCATCATCGTTGCCGTCTATAGGACGCGTCGCTCGGCATCCGTCGATGACGCGAACCTCATGAAGTTCTGAGAGGCGTAACCGTGATTCTTCTCGAAACCCTGGAAGCGAACGTGGCCGTTGGCCTCTTTGCGCTCGCTCCGTTGATGATCGCGATTCCGCTTGCGACGTCGTTCCTGCTCCTGCTGCTCGGCAAGGTGTCGGACAGCTGGGGGCACTGGTTGGCGACGTTGGCGCCCATCGCCTCCTTCGTGATCGGCCTGCTGCTGTTCCTGCAGATGCTGGAGCAGCCCGAAGCCGTGAGCATTCAGGTCTACGAGTGGCTTGCCACCGGCTCGTGGAGCGTGAACATTGCACTGCTGGTTGACCAGCTGTCCATCCTGTTCGTGCTGCTGATTACTGGCGTGGGTTCGCTCATCCACATCTACTCGATCGGCTATATGGCGGAGGATCCCCGTCGTCGACGGTTCTTCGCGTACCTGAACCTCTTCATCGCCGCGATGCTGACGCTGGTGCTGGCCAACAACTACCTCATGCTGTTCATCGGCTGGGAAGGCGTGGGCCTCGCCTCGTACCTGCTCATCTCGTTCTGGGCTCACCGCGAGTCCGCGGCAGCGGCTGGTAACAAGGCGTTCATCGTCAACCGCGTGGGTGACCTCGGCATGGCCACCGCGATCTTCACCATGTTCGCGCTCATCGGCTCCGTCGATTTCCAGGCGGTCAACGAGGCGGCACCGAATATGGGTGGCTGGGCTACCCTGCTCGGGTTCCTGCTCCTGCTCGCCGCGTGTGGTAAGTCGGCGCAGGTTCCGCTGCAGTCTTGGCTGCTGGACGCCATGGAAGGCCCGACGCCAGTCTCCGCGCTCATTCACGCGGCGACGATGGTCACCGCCGGCGTGTACCTCGTGATCCGCTCGCACGCGATCTACGCGGTAAGCCCAGAGGCGACGCTGGCCGTCGCAATCGTCGGTACCGTCACGCTGCTTGCCGGTGCCTGGATCGGCTCCAGCAAGGACGACATTAAGAAGGTGCTCGCTGGCTCGACCATGTCGCAGATTGGCTACATGATGCTCGCGGCCGGCCTCGGCCCGATCGGTGCCGCGTTCGCGATCTTCCACCTCATCACCCACGGCTTCTTCAAGGCCAATATGTTCCTAGGCGCCGGCTCCGTCATGCACGGCATGAATGACGACGTGAACATGCGCAACTTCGGTGGGTTGTCGAAGGCGATGCGGATCACCTTCCTCACGTTTGCGATGGGCTACCTCGCCATCATCGGATTCCCCTTCACGGCGGGTTTCTACTCGAAGGATCACATCATCGAAGCCGCCTTCAGCACCAACATGGTGCTGGGCATCCTCGCTCTGGTGGGTGCGGGCATCACTGCGTTCTACATGACGCGTTTGATGATGATGACGTTCTTCGGCCAGGCACGCTGGGAGAAGGACGTGCATCCGCACGAGTCGCCGCTCATCATGACGATCCCGCTGATCATCCTCGCGGTGCTGTCGCTCGTGGCTGGCCTGTTCATGAACGGCTGGATTCAGGAATGGCTCGCCGTTCCCACCGGCCACGAGGTGCACGAGACCGGGCTGCTGCACATCACGTCGATTGGTTGGCTCACCATGGCGACGGTCGCCGTCGGTGTGTTCGTCGGCTGGTTCATGTTCAAGGACAACATTCCTAAGAAGGCCCCCGTTACGAAGAACCCGGTGCTGCTTGCTGGCCGCGCGGATCTCTACGGTGACCAATTCAACAAGTACGCCGTCATTCAGCCGGTCAAGGGCATCGCGTCGGGCCTCGCCTGGTTCGACCGCACAACTCTCGACGGGATCCCTGAGGGCGGTGCGTCGGTGGCGGCGGGCCTCGGCGGTGCGTTGCGGAAGACCCAGAACGGGTACTCCCGCAGTTACGGACTCACGCTCGTCGGCGGTGTCGTCGTGTTGCTGCTCGTCGTCGTACTGGGACAGCTGGGCTAAGGAGATTTGAAACTATGTTGTTGACCATCCTCGCCCTGCTACCGATCGTCGGCTCGGTCGTTGTCGCCCTGCTCAAGGGGCCGACTGCCAAGCTGATCGGCATGGGCTTTGCGCTGACTACGCTCGTGCTCGGCTGCGTGACTGCCGCGATGAGCATTACAGGCACCACATCGCTCGCCATCTCGGTGCCGTGGATTCGCCCGATTGGTGCGTTCTACGCCCTCGATATGACCCGCATGGACGCGGTGCTCGTGTTGCTGACCGTCATTCTCGTGCCGGTCGTGCTGCTCGCCGAGTGGCACATCGACGAGCGCAGCGACGTGCGCGGGACGGCGTCGGGCTTCTTTTCGCTCGCGCTGCTCATGCAGGGCCTTGCGCTGTTCGTGTTCCTCGCCGGCGACCTGCTGCTGTTCTACCTCGCCTTCGAAGCCACGCTCATTCCCATCTACTTCATGATTGGACGTTTCGGTGGTGAGGGAAGGCAGCGCGCCGCGGTGAAGTTCCTGCTGTTCTCGCTGGCCGGCGGGCTCGTGCTGCTGGTGGGCATCGTCGGGCTCTACGCGGTGTCCGTTTCGCAGGGTCAGCCGAGCCTGCTGATTCAGGACCTTGGTTCGCTGGAGATGGCGACCTCGACCGCGCACTGGTTGTTCATCGCGGTGTTCTTCGCGTTCGCCGTGAAGGCGCCGCTGGTGGGCGTGCACTCCTGGCTGCCCGACGCCGCCGCGGCCGGGTCTCCGGGCACCTCGACGTTGCTCGTCGGTGTGCTGGACAAGATCGGCACCTTCGGCATCATCAAAATCTGCTTGGTGATCTTCCCCGAATCGGTGCAGTGGGCTGCGCCGGTGGTGATCACCTGGGCCGTCGTGTCGATGTTCTTCGGCGCGTTGATGGCGCTGAACGCCACTGACATGCTGCGCCTGGTGAGCTACACCTCCATCAGCCACTTCGGCTTCATGGTGGTGGGCATCTTTGCGCTCACGACGCAGTCGATGACAGGCTCGATCTTCTACATGCTGAACCACGGCTTCTCGACAGCTGCGCTGTTCCTCGTCGTTGGATTCCTCGTCGTCCGCCGCGGCAGCCAGGACATCAACGACTTCGGCGGCGTGCAAAAGGTGGCTCCCGTACTGGCTGGGTTCTTCCTGCTGTCTGGCCTGTCGGCGCTGGCGCTACCTGGCATGTCGAGCTTCGTTTCGGAGTTCCTGGTGATGGCCGGCACGTGGCAGCGTTATCCCGTGCACGTCGCCTTCCTGGTGGTGGGCATGGTGCTGGCTGCCAGCTACGTGCTGCGCCTGTACAAGACCACCATGACCGGCCCCGTCACCAAGCAAGTTGAGGAGAAGGTGAGCAAGGACCTGAGCCTTCGCGAGAAGGCGGCGGTCTTCCCGCTCATCGTGCTGCTCCTTGTCCTGGGCTTCCTGCCCAAGCCGGCACTGCAAATCATCGATGAGGCCTCGACGGGCTTCCTCACTGTTGCAGGTGTCTCGGATCCCGCCCCACAGATGAAGGAAGGCGGACGCTGATGAACGTCCTGGAGATTACGGCACCCACCATCGAGTGGGCGTTGCTCGCACCGCTGCTCGTGGTGTTCGGCGGCGCCGTGCTCGCCGTCGTGGTCGAGGCCTTCGCACCGCGCAGTTCGCGCTACGTCGTGCAGACCAGCCTCGCGTCGCTCACCATCCTGGGCGCTGGTGCGGCCCTCGCGCTGCAGCTTGGCGACTTCCAGCCACAGAAGCTTGCGATGGACACGATCTCGTACGACGGTCCGACGCTGGTGTTCTGGATACTCCTGCTCGTGTTCGGGCTGGGCGGCGTCGCGTTGTTCGCTGAGCGGGGCGTCTCCGACGGCCAGTCGGCGTTTGCGCCGTCGGCTGCGGCCGCCCCCGGTTCCCCCCTCGAGCGCGAGGCGGTGCGCCTTCGTCGCGAGCACACTGAGGTCTTCCCGCTGCTGCTGTTCGCGCTGCTAGGCATGATGCTCTTCGCCTCCGCCAACGACTTCATCTTGATGTTTGTGGCGCTCGAAGTGTTCTCGCTGCCGCTGTACCTGCTGTCGTCGATGGCGCGTCGTCGACGCCTGCTGTCGCAGGAGTCCGGTCTGAAGTACTTCCTGCTCGGATCGCTCGCCTCGGGCATCTTCCTCTACGGCGTGGCCATGCTGTACGGATTCTCTGGTTCGCTGAAGCTCACCGGCCTCGCCGAGGCCGTGCGCTCACAGACCGCCAACTACTGGCTGTTGCTGCTCGGCCTCATGCTGGTCTCCGTCGGATTGCTGTTCAAGGTTGGCGCGGTACCGTTCCATTCGTGGACCCCCGACGTGTACATGGGCGCACCCACCCCGGTGACCGGTTTCATGGCGATTGCGACGAAGTCTGCCGCCGTCGCTGCGCTGGTGCGCGTGCTGTACGTCGGCTTGGGTGGCGCCCGATGGGATTGGCAGCCGTTCATCGCCGTTGTCGCGGTGCTGTCGATGGTCGTCGGCGCGGTGATCGCGCTGTGGCAGTCCGACATGAAGCGCCTGCTCGCGTACTCGGCTATCACGCACGCCGGTTTCATCCTCGTGGGTGTCGTCGGCGCAGTCGTGCTCGACAAGGACGTCTTCGTCACCTCCCTGGGTGCGGTGGCTTTCTACCTGCTCACCTATGGCGTTGCGACGCTGGGCGCGTTTGGCCTCGTGATGTGCGTGCGTCGGGCGGGCGGTGAGGCCACCTCCCTGGATGATTGGAAGGGCATCGGCAAGAGCAACCCGCTGCTGGCCGGCGTGATGACGCTGTTCTTCTTGAGCTTCGCAGGCATCCCGCTCACCGCGGGCTTCGTCGGCAAGCTCGCCGTGTTCGCGGCAGCCTTCCAAGGCGGCTACGCGTGGCTGGTGGTCGTCGCGATCATCATGAGCGTGGTGGCGGCGTACTTCTACCTCAAGGTGACCGTCGCCATGTGGTTCGAGACCGCAGACGAGGACTCCGAGGTGGTCGTGGCCACTCCGTCGCTGTGGGTGTGGAGCCTTGTGGTGATCTCCGCGCTCGCGACGGTGATCCTCGGCCTGGTTCCCGGTGGAATCCTTGATCTGTTCGGGCAGTTCTCGGAGTTCATCCGCTGATGACCGCATCGTTTGACGCAAGGATTCAGAAGCGGCTCGACGAGTTCGAGCCGCTTCTGGCCGATGCGGCCGTGGCAAACACCCCGTACGTCACGCAAGCAGCGCGCCATGTGATCGAGGCCGGCGGAAAGCGTTTCCGCCCCATGCTGGTGTTCGTGGCGAGTGAGTTCGGCGAGGTGAGCGACGAGCAGCGTCTTCAGAGCGCCGCGATGGTGATGGAGCTCACGCACGTCGCCAGCCTGTACCACGACGACGTCATGGACGAGGCCGACGTGCGGCGAGGGGCGCCGTCGGCCAACCGATTCTATGGCAACTCGGTGGCGATCCTCGTCGGCGATTTCTTGTTCTCGCAAGCCTCCGACATGGTGGCTGACCTTGGCACGGAGTTCGTGCAGTTGCAGTCCAGGACGTTCTCTAGGCTCGTGCAGGGGCAAATTGCGGAGACGATTGGCCCGTCGGAGGACGACGATCCTCTCGAGCATTATCTGCAGGTGATTGCTGACAAGACGGGCTCGCTCATCGCGGCATCGGTCTGCTTCGGTGCGATGGCGGCGAACGCGAGCACCGAGCACATCGAGGCGCTGCGCAATTTCGGCGAGGAGATTGGAACGGTGTTCCAGCTCTCCGACGACCTCATCGACATCAGCTCCGATCAGACGGGCAAGACGCCCGGCACCGATCTGCGGGAGGGTGTGCCGACCCTGCCGGTGCTCATGCTGCGCAAGAACAACGACCCGGCTGACGCCGAGCTGCTGGCTCTCATCGACGGTGATCTCACGGACGACGGCACGCTGGCGGAAGTGCTGAAACAGCTTCGCGCCCACCCGATCATGGACGAGGCGAAGGCCGAGGTGGAACGCCACGCTGCACTCGCCCGTGAGACGCTCGCCCCACTGCCTGACTGCGACGCCAAGGCTGCTCTTTTCGAAGTCTGCGACGAACTCATCAACCGCGAACACTGAGCCACAGATCTTCGGTGGTTGAGTAGCCTGCGGAGCGGGCGTATCGAAACCACATCCGGGATGATTTCGATACGCGCCTGCGGCGCTACTCAATCATCGAGATGAGCGAGCCCAGGTGGTCGAGTAGCCCGCGGAGCGGGCGTATCGAAACCACGTCGCATCCGTCAGCTAACCCGATATCCACTTTCGTTTCCGAGAATTGGCCAGAAACGCCTTCCTCGGCAAACGCGTGTGAGTATTGGGTTACCTTCACCGGGGCATCTCGATACGGCGACTGCGTCGCCCACTCGATGGTCGGCTGGGGCGAGGCGCGCCTTCGGCCGGTGGTTGAGTAGCCCGCAGCCTCAATCACCAGATGCTGACGCGCTCCCCCGGATCGAGCCAGAGGCCGTCGCCGGGGGCGGTGCCAAAGGCGTCGTGGAAAGCGTCGACATTCTTCACGATCTGGTTCACGCGGAACTCGGCGGGGGAGTGCGGGTCGACGCTGAGCAGCATCTTCGCCATCTCCGGGCGGCGCTTCGACTGCCACACCTGCGCGTACGACAGGAAGAACCGCTGCGCGGGAGTGAACCCGTCGATTGGTTCCCCATCGGGGCGCCCGCCGGCGATCAGCCAAGCCTTGTACGCGATACCGACGCCGCCGAGGTCGCCGATGTTTTCACCCAGCGTGAGCTTGCCGTTGACGTGCCCGTCGATGCCCTCCGGGGAGAGCGCGTCGTACTGGCTCACGAGCCGCGACGTGGCCTGGTCGAACGCGGCCTTGTCGTCGGCGGTCCACCAATCACGAATCTTGCCCTCAGCATCGGTGGTGGAGCCCTTGTCGTCGAAACCGTGTCCAATTTCGTGCCCGATGATGGCCCCGATGGCGCCGTAGTTAACCGCATCGTCGGCATCAATATTGAAGAATGGGGGCTGCAGAATCGCCGCGGAAAACACAATCTCGTTGCGCAACGGATGGTAGTACGCGTTCACCGTCTGGGGCAGCATCTCCCAGTCAGATTCCTGCACCGGCCCGAGCACCCGCGACAGCGAGTATTCGAACTCAAACTCGTTGCTGGCAAGCAGGTTAGCGAGCAGGTCGTCTCCCACCTTCAACGCGGAGTAATCGCGCCAGCGCGACGGATACCCAATCTTTGGCGTGAATCCACGGAGCTTTGCGAGCGCCTGCTCCTTCGTCGTTTCCGACATCCAGGCGAGCTCACGGATGGACTGGCCGTAGGCCTTGATGAGATTGCCGACGAGCGCATCCATGGCCGCCTTGGCCTCAGGCTTGAAGTGCTTCGCCACATACAGCTTGCCGACGGCCTCCCCAATCACACCCTCGACGAACGCGATGCCGCGTTTCCACCGGGGGCGCAACTGCTGTGTGCCGGAGAGAGTGCGTCCGTAGAAGTCGAAGTTAGCCTCAACGAACTGCGACGACAAGTATGGAGCGACGCTCGAGATTACGTGCCAGCGGGCCCACGCGCGCCACGCATCGACGGGCTCCTCGTCGACGAGCCGGGCGATCGCTTCCACGAACGACGGCTGCTCGACGACGACGTATTCCAGCTTCTCGACGGGAATCCCGGCCGCTTCCCGGAACCGCTCCCAGGCGAATCCAGGGGCGAGATCTTGCAGCTCCTCCCACGACTTCGGATTGAACATTGCGACGATGTCCCTGCAGCGCACCTTGTCCCAATGTTGCGCGGCAATCTTCGTCTCGAGGGCCAGCACGGCCTCCGCCTGGTCAGCGGCATCGGAAACACCGCCAAGCGCGAGCACGCGCTCGACGTGAGCGCGGTACGCGTCGCGGATGTCGGCGTGTTCGTCGAGGCGGTAATACTCCTCATCGGGCAGGCCCAGGCCGCTTTGCGCCACAAAAAAGACGTAGCGAGAAGGGTCTCCTGGGTCAGTCTCTTCGCCGAAGTGAATGAGACTCAGCAACCCCCGACGTGCCGCGTCACCCAAGTAGCCAGCCAGCGAGGCGCCGTCGGTGATGCCGTCGACGGCCTCCAGGAATGGACGCAGCGGCTGAGCGCCCAACTCCTCCACCTTCTGCTCATCCATGAACGATGCGTAGAGCTGCGCGATTTTCGCTTCCTCACAGCCCGGTTCAGCGTTGCGGATGCCTTCGACGATCGCTCGAACATTTGCCTCCGCTTCGTCGTGGAGGTCGACAAACGAGCCGGCGGACGATTTATCGGGATCGATTTGTGCAGTGGCAAGCCAGCGCCCGTGGAAGTGTCGGAATAGGTCGTCAACGAGGCGCACATCGTCGTCGCGGTGTGAGAAGTCGAGTCCAGTCATGCCGTCCAGCCTAGTAGGCCTCGGAGGGCGCGCTCACTTACTTGTTCCAGGTGACCACGACATCCTCGGGGCTCTTGCCGAGCATGTTCGCGGAGGCGCGGGCCGTAACCTTGAGTTCCTGCGTACCGGGGTTGGAGCCGTCGGCATATTCGAAGGTCAAATTGAAGGTCATGTTCAGCGTGACCACCCCGATGGAGAGATCGTCAGTGCTGAGACTGGGCTGTGTGCCGGCGAGAGGGTTGCCGACGAGGGTCCACTTCAGCGTGCCCGGCTTGATGGGTTTCGCAGGGCGAACCCCTTGCGGGCAGCCGTCGGGGTTAGGGGCCTGCACCTCAGTACACCGTTCGAGAGCGCGCTGTATGGCTGAACGGAACGCGTCGCTGCCTTGGCTGGTGAGGGTAGGAGTAGCAGGCAGCGAAGTTTGGTCGGCGAACTGCAGGGAGCCAATCGTGAAGCTGTTGTCCGACGGGTACTGGATGAAGGGCAATCCCGTTGATAAGTCGTATACGCCGGGCACCACCTCGATGGGTTGCACTTTGGGCACCTCGACGCCGTTGACCAGCAGCGGCAACGACTCGGCCTGCACCAGCTCGATCACGACGGTGACGGTGGTGTGCTCCAATTCGTAACTCCCGCGGTCGTCGAGCACCACGGGGATAGTTGTTTGTACGGGCTCTCCGGCGAGTGTGTAGCTCACCTCCACCTCTGAAGCCCTCCGGTCGGTGGTCAGAATCTTGATGTCCTCAATGGGCGCCTTCTGGCGCATCGCCTGGTGAGCTTTGGGGGAGAGCAGCGCCATTGTGCTGGCTTCGTCGCCTCCGCGTTTCCCGAGTTTCAAGGCTTTGTCGATGTCGCCGTCGGCGAGTGCGTGGAGGTATTGGGAGACGGCGTCTTGCGGCGTGAGGATGGTCTCCGTGGAGGCGCTGCCGGAGGGTTTCACGATGGTGCGTTCGTCGATCTTGGGCTTGCGCAGCACGAGCGCGTAGAGCGTGCCCGCGGCGACGGCGAGCACCACCACGACCGTGAACACCCCGACGACCATCTTCCAGGGGAAGGGGCTGCGTGGGCGCTCTTCCTCGATGACGGGTGCCTCGTAGCGCGACTGATCGCGAGCGCGCATCAAGATGGACTGAATGGCCTCCGGGTCTTGGCCTTGCGGCGCGTCAGGCGGCGTAGCGGCCCGGCGGGGTCGTGGCGGGCTTGGACGCCCGGCATCCGGCGGCTGCCAGCCACCCGGCGGCGGTGGCGCAGATGGCCGCCAATGATTCATTCTGTCCGTGCCTCCCACGTGTCTGGTCCTGCGATCACTGAGGCTAGCGCAGCAGCCGGGTCAGTTGACTCGACAGCGGTGATCTGATCGCGCGCGAGATCGTCGTAAGCAGGGCGGTCCACGCAGCGCAACACCCCGGTGGGGGCCTGGTTGAGCGCGCCCGGCTCGGTAAGCCTAGACAGCGCGAAGGCGTACGAGGGGTCGTCGCGCGTTTCGTCGTGCACCACGATGGCCGACGGGTCCACGTCGGCGGTCTCCACCACGCTGAGCGCGCCGTACTCGTCGCGGACCACGGCTTTGTCTCTGTCCTTGCCAAACGTGATGGGCTGGCCGTGACGCAGCGGGATGAGGGTCTCGACGGCGTCAGGGCCCTTGATGGCATCGAACGCACCGTCGTTGAAGATCGGACAGTTCTGGAAGATTTCAATGAACGACGCCCCGCGGTGCTGGGCTGCGCGCTCCATCACCTCAGTGAGCCCGGTGCGATCAGAGTCGACCGCACGAGCGACGAATGTCGCCTCCGCGCCCAGTGCCACCGACAGCGGGTTGAACGGCTCGTCGAGCGAACCATACGGGGTTGACTTCGTCACCTTGCCGAGCTCGGAGGTGGGGGAGTACTGCCCCTTCGTGAGCCCGTAGATGCGGTTGTTGAACAACAAGATGTTGATGTTCACGTTGCGACGCAGCGCGTGAATGAGGTGGTTGCCTCCGATGGACAGCGCGTCGCCGTCACCAGTGACCACCCAGATGCTGAGATCTTCGCGCGTAGCGGCGAGCCCCGTCGCGATGGCAGGTGCGCGCCCGTGGATGGAGTGCATGCCGTACGAGTCGACGTAGTACGGCAGGCGTGACGAACAGCCGATGCCCGAGACCACGACGATGTTCTCGCGCCGGATGCCGAGGTTGGCCGCCATCTGCTGGAAGGTGGACAGGATTGCGTAGTCGCCGCAGCCCGGGCACCAGCGCACCTCTTGATCGCTCACCATCTCCTTGCGCTGCAAGGGCTCGATGGCTAGTGGAACGCCTGCAAGACCGCTCATCGCTGCTCCTCCAATGCCTGCACTGCATGTACGAAATCTTCCTCCAGCTCCGCGATGGACAACGGCAGCCCGCGCACCCGCGAGTAGCTCTCCACATCGACGAGGTACCTCGCCCGAAGCACGTGCGCGAGCTGGCCCATGTTCATCTCCGGCACGATGACGTGCTCGTAGCGTCGCAACACGTCGCCGACGTTGGCGGGCATGGGGTTTAGGTGGCGCAGGTGAGCCGTCGCAATCTTGTGGCCGTGCTTGCGCATACGTCTGGCGGTAGCGGTGATTGGCCCGTAGGTTGACCCCCAGCCAAGCACGAGCAGTTTCGCGTCGTCGGTTGGGTCGTCCACCTGGAGGTCGGGAATATCGCGCACGATGCCGGCCACCTTGTCCGCTCTGGTGCGCACCATCGCGTCGTGGTTGTCCGGGTCGTAGCTGACATTGCCGGAGAGGTGATCTTTCTCCAGGCCACCGATGCGGTGTTCCAATCCGGGGGTTCCGGGTTTCGCCCACTCGCGAGCGAGCGTTTCGGGGTCGCGTCGGTACGGCATGAAGTGTGGGTCCTCGTCGTGCACGCGGTCGGCGAAGTTGGGCTCGATGGCGGGGATCGCGTCGAGGTCCGGGATGCGCCAGGGCTCGGCGCCGTTGGCGAGGTACCCGTCGGAGAGCATGATGACCGGCGTGCGGTAGGTGACGGCGATCCGGCACGCTTCGAGCGCGGTGTCGAAGCAGTCGGTGGACGACTTCGCCGCGAGCACCGGCAGCGGAGCCTCGCCGTGTCGCCCGTAGAGCGCCTGCAACAGGTCGGCCTGCTCGGTCTTCGTCGGCATCCCCGTTGACGGCCCGGCGCGTTGCACGTCGACGATCACGAGCGGGAGCTCGGTCATGATGGCGAGGCTGATGGTCTCCGACTTCAGGGCGACGCCGGGGCCCGACGTGGTGGTCACGCCGAGCGCGCCACCGAAGCTCGCGCCCAGTGCGGAGGCGACGCCAGCGATCTCATCCTCTGCCTGGAACGTCATCACGCCGACGTCTTTGCGGCGGGAGAGTTCGTGCAGGATGTCGGAGGCGGGGGTGATCGGGTAGGAACCCAGGAATAGCTGCATGCCGGCCTTATGGGCGCCCGCCATGAGGCCGTAGGCGGTGGCGAGGTTGCCGGAGACCTGCCGGTAGCGGCCCTGCGGCATCGGGGCCGGGTTGACGACGGTCTGCACCGCGAACGCTTCGGTGGTCTCGCCGTACGCGTAGCCGGCCTTGAACGCCGCGAGGTTGGCGTCGCGGATGTCGGGCGTCTTCGCGAACTTCGACGAGAGGAACTGCTCTGTGCCTTCGATGGGGCGCGAGTACATCCAGCTCAGCAGACCGAGCGCAAACATATTCTTCGTCCTCGACGCGTCCTTGCGTGTGAGGCCGAAGCCTTCGACGGCGCCCTGCGCCAGCGTCGTGAGGTCCAGCTCATGCACGGTGTAATTGGTGAGGGTGCCGTCCTCGAGGGGGTTGGTGTCCCACCCGATCTTCTTGAGGTTGCGCGCGGTGAAGTCGTGCGTATCGACGATGATGACCGTGCCGGTGGGCAGATCCTTCAGGTTCACCTTGAGCGCGGCCGGGTTCATCGCGACGAGCACGTCCGGCACGTCGCCGGGGGTTACGATGTCGAAATCGGCGAAGTGGAGCTGGAAGCTCGACACCCCGGGCAGCGTGCCCTGCGGCGCGCGAATCTCGGCGGGGAAGTTGGGGAGTGTGGCGATGTCGTTGCCGAAGCTAGCCGATTCTGCGGTGAAGCGGTCACCGGTCAGCTGCATGCCGTCGCCGGAATCGCCGGCGAAGCGGATGACGACTCTGTTGAGTTGCTTGGTCACGAATCCTCGAAACTAGTGGGTAGACGTCCTCGCCAGTGTAGTTGCGTGGATGCCGGAATGCACGGGCCGTCTGAGTGCCCGATGAGTCCGTGGTGTGGAGACGCTTGCCCCACCGACTATACTTTCCTGTGGCTAACTAGCTGGGGCTAAATATATGAGGTGGTTAACGCGTGGATTCGACGAGCACACTGGCAAACGAGGTACGTCTGGCGTGTCAGCTCGTGAGCCACAAGGTGCGCTTCGAATCCGGCTCCGCCATTCCACCTCACCAATTGTCCGTGCTGTGGAACCTGAAGCGTGGCCCGAAGTCGCCCGGTGAACTCGCCGAGGCGGAGCAGGTGAGCGCCCCGTCGATCACGAAAACCCTTGACGGGCTCGAAGCGCTGGGCTTCATCGAGCGCAGTAAAGACCCGGACGACGGTCGTCGTCGCAACGTGTGCATCACCGACGAGGGGCGAGCAGAGCTTCGACGTACCGCCGGCATCCGTGACTCCTTCATGGAGCAGCGCCTCACCGCACTGAGTGCCGACGAGCGCCAGGTGCTGGGGCGTGCGGCGGCCATCCTGCAGCGGGTGATCGCGTGAGTCGTCACTCCACCTTTACGTCCCTTAAGGTCTACAACTTCCGGCTGTTCTGGATCGCGTCGCTGATCTCCAACATCGCGGGCTGGATGAGCGTGATCGCCCAAGACTGGCTGGTGCTCACCATCCTCACGGACAACGACGCGGCTGCGCTCGGCCTGGTCGCCGGGCTGCAGTTTTTGTCCATTCCCATTTTCTCCCCGTATGCCGGCGCGCTCGCAGACCGCATGTCGAAGCGGCGCATGCTGCAGTTCACGCAGATGGGGCTCGGCGTCACCGCCTTGTGCACCACGCTGCTCGTCACCTTCGGAGTGGCTGAGTTGTGGCACATCTATGTGTTGGCTGCGCTGACCGGCCTGGTGCAGGCGTTCGACGCCCCCGCTCGGCAGGCCATGGTCTCCGAGATGGTGGAGGAGCACCTGCTGCCCAACGCCGTCGGATTGAACTCCATGCAGTTCAACTGCGCACGCCTCATCGGCCCGGCGGTCTCGGGCGTATTGATTGGTGCGTTCGGTGTGGTGCCGGCGCTGTGGATCAACGCGGTGAGTTTCGTGGCTCCCGTGACCGCGCTCGCCCTCATGCGCGCCAACGAACTCCACCCGCCGAAGCCGCGCAAGGGGAAGGGTGCCATCCGGGAGGGCGTCGCCTACGTGCTAAAACGCTCTGACCTGGTGAAGATCTTCATCATGGTGTTCATGCTCGGTACCTTCGGGCTGAACTTCCAGATCACGAATGCACTCATGGCGACGGAAGCCTACGGCCTGGGCGCTGGGGAGTACGGATTATTGGGCTCGATGATGGCTGCAGGCACGCTCACCGGTGCGGTGCTCGCAGCTCGTCGCGGCTACCCGAGGCTTCGCCTGCTGGTCGGTGCGCTCTTCGGGTTCTCGCTGGCCATGTGCGCGCTCACCGTCACGCCCTGGTACTGGCTCTACGCCCTCTTGCTGGTGCCCACGGGGTTCCTGTCCATCACCGTCATGACCGCAGCCAACAGCCGCGTGCAGCTCACCACCGAACCCGAGATGCGCGGGCGCGTGATGGCGCTCTACATGGCTATATTCCTCGGCGGCACGCCCATCGGAGCCCCACTGGTGGGCTGGATCGGTGACTACTTCGGTGCGAGGGCGTCGGTGTTTGTGGGAGGTGCGGCAACGGGTATCACCGCGCTCGTTGTGGGCGGATTGCTGTTGTCGGGAGCCAGGAACTACCCGTCGACGCTGCATTTCATTGAATCGGTGCGCAGTCGCGTCCGTAAACGCCGTCGCAAGCGCCCCTAGTGCTTGTCGCGCGCCGCTCACGAAACGAGCAACCGCACTGACTGAAGTGAGGGGCGCCCTTTGGTTCGTTTCCCTTGAGGGCGACAATGGGTGCATGGCCAATGACATGACGACTGCAGCAATTGAGCTTCGACTTGGACTGTTGGGATATTCCAGGCCTCGCAAGGGGCGACGTGAGCAGGAAGCGGCTCTGGTCAGCCCCATTCTCGAGCGCCAGCGCGAGTTGAACCGTCGGCTGAGTTTCGCGATGCCCCCCGTCGACGACCGCATTCAGACATTCCTTGACTCCTACTTCGAGGGCACCGACTGGGATGAGAAGCTTCCCAGCCGCTCCTTCGTGCTCGATCAGCCGGGGCTGGCACGCGAACTCACCCTCCCGCGCCGCGGCGACGAGTTCCACTCTGAACAGCTGAGCAGCTACCGCCTCGCCAACGGAGTACTGCACAACCCCGCGAATGACCGTCGCACCACCAAGGGCGTGTTCCATATCGCCGAAGGTGGCCTCCCCATCCAAGACGACAAAATTGCGGTGCCGCGCGAGGTGGCCGCTCGTATCTTCGCCGCAGCGCTGCAACCTCCGAAGGACGCGATGCTGTTGCCGTACACCGCGGACGAAGACGAGCCGGCCTACTGCTGGGCTTCGCTCCTCCTTCGCCCAGTAGTGGTGCCTCCGGTGCATGGCTTCACCCCGCGCCGCACCATGGAGGTCCGATTCTTCGCGCCCGGCACGCTCATGGCCAACCTTGATTTCGTCGAAGGCATCTTCGGAAACGCGGGCGACCCGCTGCTGCCGGACAACGACGCCGCACTCGACCCCGAAACCTGGACCGGCCACACCGGCGCCGTCATCTTGGCCCCGCACCTCACGCACCTCACCAAGAAGGAACTCGGCCTGCCCCACGTCGATGACGCCACCGAGCGCCAGCGTAGAGACGGCCAGTGCTGGAGCGAGCCCGATGAGCGCTACAACGGCGGCACGGCGTTCAAGCTGTGTGTGCGCGACGAGCGAGGCGTTATCTGCACCGTCATCGCCGACAACTACTTCGGTTACTGTAAGAAGGAGGTCAAAGCGCAGATCAGCTACGCCAGCAACCTCCTCGGCCTCGTCGAAGAGGAACACTCAGGCGGCGCCCGCACCTACCCCCGGTACAACCTCGGCCAGACGTTCACCACCGACAGCAACCCCAACCAAACCTTCGAGCAGGCGGTCGAGCACGATCCGGAGCGCTGGGATGTGCAGCCTGAGGGGTACGCCGTCGCGACGGATATCGAACGGCTCCTCTTGATTCCGCCGAACACTGAACTGTCGCTGCGCGATTCCACCGTGACGTGGCATAACGCACAGGGAGAACACTCCATCCCGCTCAAGGGCGACCACACCTACATCACGCCCGACGGGTACCAGATTGAACCGCTGCACCTGGAGGTCGACGGCAGCCAGTGGACCCTCGTCGGTAGCGTCGCGGTAGCCACCGAGGCGCACAAGCCCGCCACGGTTTCCGGCGGCGGCAAGTCGGAGATCTCGAAGGACATCACCGACGCGTTCATCGTCGGCAACGCCTACGTCGAGAACTTCGACGAGGACATGCGGCAAGTTGCCAACATCGTCGACCACGACTTCTCCGACCGCTTCAACGACCCTGCCACCCACGACGTTCGCCCGCTGCTGTCCGACGAACGCAGCGTCGGGTCGGTCATCAAGCTGCTGAGCCCATCGTCGGACTACACCGACGAGTACAACGCCTGGCTCGACAGCATCCCGTACCACGTGAAAGAGCTCGTCTTCGTGGTCAAGCGGTTCTACCGCCCCGAATGGGGCGATGACTGGGCGAGCCACTTCGCGGTGCCGAGCCTGAACGGACGCACCGGGCACGCGTTGCGCCTAGACGGCGAGAAGATTCGCGTCAACATGTTGCGCGTCGGCTACGAAGAAGGCGATTCGTGGCGACTGTTCGGGTTGCGCCATGACTTCCACCCCGCGGCCAAGGTGCAAACCGAGGATGACATCACCGCGTCCATCGTCGCGCCCGGCGGGGAGCACGGGCTGGCCGAGGGGCTGAGCCGCAAATACGTTGAGAACGCGGAGAGGTTGCTCTTCCAGCGCCCCGACGACGCCATCCACCGTGGCTACGACAAGCAGACGGAGAGAGACATCGCTGAAGGCGCTTTCTTGTCGAACTTCGCGCCGCTCACGCGCGAGGAGGCGCAGGAAATCACCCAAGACGCGGTGGGCTTCTCGCAGTTCACCAAGCCGATGCGTCGTCGCCTCGAACGCTTCGCCGCTGGCCACAGTAAGGCCAAGTATGTGGTGTCGTCGGCGCATCCGCGCATCGTCAACGGCGTTCGAACGAAGAACCCGCGCTACCTGCAGGTGCGTCCCGACATCGCGAATGCTCGCGCCACCCAACTCGCTGAAGTGGGGGAACGCATGGCGCTCGGGCTCCGGCACGACGAACCGCTCAGGCACAGCGTCGACGTGGTGGCCGCTGGGCGACGCAATAACGCCGCTTCCGACGGCGTCCCGGCCCTGTGCGCCTACGCGCCGCTGCACTACATGGAGCTCCCGGAGCTCATGATGGAGTTCATCTCGTCCATGACAGGAAAATCGCCCTCCACCACCGGGGCTGGCTCCGAAGGCGCGATGACGAAGAAACCATTCAACGCGCTGCCCACCACCTACGACCTCAACGCGGCGCTGTTGTCGTTCGTGCTCACGGGCTACGACGGCTGGTTGTCGTCGGCCGGTGTGGTTGGCCCAAACGTGCGCGTCGACCACGACATCTCGCTGCTCATCCCCGAGCTCTTCTCGCGCATGACCCCCGAGGAACGCGACGCGAAGCACCTCATCGCCGAAGGGGCGCTCGAGCCGGTGCCCGACTTCGAGTTTGAGGGCAAGACGTATGAGGCGAGCCGCTTGGGCTACCGCATGACGCAGAGGTTCACTACGAAGTACTTCGGGCGCATCTTCTTGCACCCGTATGTGGTGTTCTCCGACGACATGCTGCGCCCGGAAGAGCAGGACGCGGCGCAGTACGCGTCATCGGTGGAGACCATCGTCACCACGCACCAGCGGGTGGGGCAGAGCTACTTTGATGACGGGACCGTCGAATATGCGGTGCCGCCGATTAAGGCACTCCTGGGCATCATGGCCTACGGTGAATACGACGGGATGACGCTGCACTCGCCGGATTTCCGTGCGATGTTCACCAGGGAGTCGGTGCTCGCCTCAGCATGGTACGCCGAGCGCCTGCAGTCCGCCGTCGACAATGAGCGCGCCCTCCTCGAACGCTCGATCACCGCGATTGAGGAGTTCATGGCAGACCCCACGAACCAGGAAGCCAGCGAACGCCTCGGCCTCGCGGAGCGCCTCGCATGGGCGAAATCGGTGCGGCCTGACCCGGAGCGCCTTCGCGGCACGCTCGGTCGCCAGGTGCGTTTCGTCTGACGGCGTCGCCAGGCGGGTGCGAGTAACGAAGACCCCGGTGACAGTACACTGTCTGCCATGTTGCAGGCAGTGGACTGGTGCTCCGACGGCTCGGTGTACGTCGTCGACCTCGCACTCGCCTGCTGCGCCCTCGAATCACAGGCCGCACTCGCTGCCCGGCCGCGGGTGCCCGTTGACGAGCTTCCTGCCGACGCGAACGTGGTGCTCACGCTGTCGGGCACGTTGACCCACGCCATGACACCCGCCGCACAAGCTGCCATTGACGCGTTGCCGTCGCGACCGACGGTGGTGGCGTTCGGCGCCTGCGCCTGCATCGGCGGTCCGTACTGGGATTCGTACGCGGTCCAGAAGGGGGCGGGCGGCATCGTCGACGTCGATCATTTTGTCGCCGGCTGCCCCCCTCCTCCAGAGGCCTTTGCCGAAGTCATCGAGGGGGTGCGACGTGGCTGAGTTCCGGCAATCCGTGCGCAGCGCGATCGATGAGGGGTTCACCTTCCTCACGTTCCTCACAGCCGTGGATGAGCTCGGACGCGACGGCGGGTTCCGCGTCGTGGCCATGCTGGAGCGCCCCTTAGACGGCGAACGCCGTGAGTGTTCCCACGCCACGAACCGCAATGCACCCACCGCTCCACGCATCGACGACCTGCTCCCCGGCGCCGGGTGGTTGCAGCGCCAGGTGCACGACATGTTTGGCATCACTTTCGACGGCGCCGACGACGCCCCGCTCATCCATCACGGCGAGGGCCACCCGCTGCGCAAGGAGTTCCTCCTCCCCGAGCGGGGAGAATCGTCGTGGCCGGGCGCGGTGGAGCCAGGCCAAGCATCTCCGAGCAGACGCTCGCTGCTTCCGGTCGGCGTGCCCGACCCCACCGTCGCTGAGAATCCAGCCGCGACGGCGGAAGATGTTGCGCTGAGCGCGACGGGAACGAGAGTGCGGGTTCGTCGATGATCCACGGATCCATCCAGCTTCGAGAATCCTTGTGCACCTCGTGCATGATCTGCGCGCGAGAGTGTCCGACGTGGTGCATCCGCCTCACCTCGCACCAAGAGCAGACGGTTCCCGCACCCGGAGCGCGCCCGCGCACCCACAACGTGCTCGACACGTTCTCGATCGACTGGTCGCTGTGTATGTTCTGCGGGGTGTGCATCGAACAGTGCCCGACGGACGCGCTCGAGTGGCGCGACAGCCGCGTCGCACCGGCGGGTCAGCTCGACGACCTCCTGCAGGGCAAGGCTGCGCTTGCCCCCGAGGACGCGTGATGCTAACGAGAAGGCTCCGCGATCTGCAGCTGGCTGCGGGGTCGCGCGCGGTGTGGGGCGCCTTCGCCGGTTCGCTGTGCATCCTGCTTGGTTCGCTGAGCCCCGCGTATCTCCCGCAGGCGTCCCCGTTCTGGAGCGTGCTGCCGCAGACATCCCAGGGCATCGAAGCGCTGCGCTGGCTAGGCACGGTGCTGGTGATGCTCGGTTTGGCGCTCATGTTCGTCGCCTGGTTCCGTCTTCGCCCGAGCGACCGCCGCGAGCGGGGACGCCCCCCGCTGCGCAACTGGGCCGTGCTCGTCATCGCCTGCGCACCGCTCCTCGTCGCACCGCCCGTGTTCTCCCACGACGTGTACTCCTACGTCGCCCACGGGTGGCTGCTACACAACGGCCTCGACCCGTACCAAGTGGGGCCGGGTGCGCTGCCGGGCTACGTCGCCGACCAGGTGGCATGGGTGTGGCGCGACACGCCGGCGCCGTACGGGCCGCTGTCGCTGCGCATCTCACAAGGGCTGATGGCGCTCGGCGGGTTCGACCCACTCCGGGCCGCGCTGCTGCACCGCATTCCCGCCATCGTGGGCGTCGCGCTCATCGGCTTCGCGGTGCCGCGTATCGCCGGGCTGCTGAACCTCGGCCGCAGCTTCGCAAGCTGGTTCGTCACTTTGAACCCGCTGCTGCTGATCGACTTCGTTGGCGGCGCCCACAACGACGCGCTCATGACGGGCTTCATGGTGCTCGGCATTTGGCTCACGCTCCGCTTCCGGGAGCGCTGGTACGCGGTACTCGCCGGCGCCGTAGCCGTTGGGGTGGGGGCCTCGATCAAGCAGCCGGCCATCATCGCGGCAGTCGCGCTGCCATTTCTCGTTCGCCCGTGCACGTCGTTCAAGGCGAAGCCTCTGTGCGTGGGGCTGGGGCGCTCGCTGCTGTCGCTCGGCATTGGCGTGCTGACGTTTTGCGCCATCACCTTCGCAACGAGGCTGGGGTACGGCTGGCTGCATTCTTCCGACGTGCCCGGCCAGGTGGATACGGTGGCCATCGTCGTGCTGCTGGGTAGAGGGGTGGAGTACCTCTTTGCTACGACGGGGCATCCGGCGGCAGGTGCGGTGGCCTTCGAGATCGTCCGCCAGCTCGGGTATGTGATCATCGCCGTCGGCATGGTGGTGTTCGCGGCGAAATACCTCGGTACCCAGCCGTTGCGCTTTGTGTCGTGGTCGCTGCTGTGGTTCGCGCTGTGGGTGCCCGCGATGCACTCCTGGTACTTCCTGTGGGGCGCGGTGCTGCTGCCGATGAGCCGTCCACCGCAACGCCTCATGCGTGTTGCGATGCTTGTCACCGCTGGTTTGCTGACCTTTAGTGCCCTGAACTTCGGCATGCGCAACGGCCCTTGGCCTGTCATGCTCGTGCTCGTCGCAGTGGTCGCGTGGGGCCTCTACACCCACGAACTGCGCTTGCCCGGGAGGGACATGCGAGAACCGGAAGCAACCGTCGAGCAAGGATGACGGGTGCCTTCGGATGCACAGGCAGCGCAGCTAGGCTCATGGTGCCGTGGAGAAAGGGGTCATCATGGCCGCACGCCTGCAACGCCTTCCAGCCGAGGTGCGTTTCGCTGAAGAGTTAGCGACGCTCGCCGCACGGGATGCGAGCCTGGGCAGAGTTGCGCCCGAGGGGTGGCGCCTATCGGCTCCTGCCGTCGTGGAATTTGTGCTCGGCGACGGCGCAGAGATCTCGCCTAAATTCGTCGGCTCCAGGGCCCTGGTGGAACGCTGTGTGGTGGCTCTCGCCACGAATCGAGGATTGATGCTCATTGGCGAGCCGGGCACGGCGAAGTCGCTACTCAGCGAGCTGTTGGCAGCGGCGGTCTCGGGTGACACGTCGCTCACCGTGCAGGGCTCAGCGGCCACCACGGAAGACGCCATCAAATACTCGTGGAACTACGCACTACTCCTAGCGGAAGGGCCGACTGAGCGCGCGCTCGTGCCCGCCCCCATTCATCGTGGCATGACTGAGGGCAAGGTGGTGCGTTTTGAGGAGATCACTCGTTGCGCGCCTGAGGTGCAGGATGCGCTGCTCTCCGTGCTCTCCGACCGCCTTCTCACCATTCCTGAGTTCGACGGCGACGCCCGCACCGTGCACGCCTTGCGCGGTTTCAACGTCATCGCCACCGCCAACACCCGCGACCGCGGCGTCAACGAGATGTCGGCCGCGCTGAAGCGACGGTTCAACTTCGAGACCATCGGCCCCATCCCCGACGCCGATGTCGAGGCCGCGCTGGTGCAGCGTGAGACAGACGCGCTGCTCGCGGAAGCGGGAGTCCCCGCCCGGCTGCCACGCGACCTGACGCGGGTGATCGTCGAGGTGTTTCGAGAACTGCGTTCAGGGCGCGCAGGCAACCAGGGCGTCGAGCGACTGAGCAGTGCGATGTCGACCGCCGAGGCGGTGTCGACGGGGCTCGCTGCAGGCTTGGAAGCGGCATGGTTCGGCGACGGCACACCTGGAGGCAAGGAACTCACCTCCGCCCTCGCCGGGTCAGCATTGAAGGACGACCTCGAGGATCGCTCCCGGCTCCGTGGTTACTACGAGCGGCGTATGCAGGGGGCGAAGGACCCGATTCGCGCCCAGGCGTGGGCGCATCGTGAGCTGCTGGATTGACCGCGGCCGACCAGGTTGAGCCCTTCAGGCTTCGGCACCACCAGCCGGCCTGGGCGGGCTTTCTCGGGTCCCAAGGATGCTCGAAGGGTTCGCAACGCGCGCTCCGGCGCCGAGGACTCGCCTGGGCCGTAGCATGGGGCGCATGCAGCAGACTCCCCGCCACCTTGAACCTCAGGACCTGGGCCTTGAGGTGTTCTGGCACGAACAGGGCACCGACTTCACCAGGGCAATCGTAGACGCCGTCGATGATCGACCTTTCGACCCCGATTCGGAGCGGGAGCGGGCGCAGCGGATCGCCCGGTATGTCTATTTCCGCAAGGGTGGATTCCAGGTCGGGCGTTGGATATTCGAGGAATCGCCGTTCGAGGGCGTGCCCAGTCGTGAACGTGCGGCCTGGTGGCTGCAGTACCTCAGGGACCCGGACAACACCGGCTTGGACTTGCCCGCGGACCTCGTGGTGCTACCCGGTCCGCTGGCAGTGATGCTGGACGTGCTGACAGGCGGGGACACGCTGCCCGAGCTGATCGCAAAGTTCGAGGACTGCATGACGCAGTCCCCGTTGTGCTCAGGCGGCAGCTGTGTTCATACGCTCTCATCGAAATTCAACTGGCTTGGCCTCAGAGCGCTCTGGCCGCACGTGGAGGAGGCGCAGCGCGCTGAGCTGGCCAGCGTCGTTGACGCCCGGTGGTGGTTCCATGGGCAGCTCACTGAAGTGGAATGGCGGCAGTTGACCTACCTCTCCGCGCTGCTCGGCACCCACGCCGACGACACACGCAAGGTCATCGATGCGTTCGAGGACGGCAGGTTCACCCGCACGGAGATCTACGACGAACCCGGCCTCAGCTTGTTCGCGTCGACACCTGAGGAGCGGGTGCGTGAGGCGCGGAGGCTGGGGGTGAACCTGATCCATCCCGACGTGGCGCTGGCCTGGCTGCAGAACACAGGTTCACCTGGGTTCGAGCTGCTCGCCGAGCAGATCAAGGGCAACACCTTCAAGCACGGCGCCACCTTGACGATGGAGCTCCTCACTGCTCGCCTGCACGGCCCGGGTGCAGTGCTGGGTTTCACGAGGCTCCTCGACAGCTCCTACGCTCAAAAGGCACTGGAGTGGCTGCAAGCCAACCGTCCGCTCATCTACGCCGCGAAGCTTTCCGCCCAGGACGCGGCGCCGCTGTCGGTCGTGCTGCGACCCGTCTCCACCCGTGAACTGAAGAGCGTCGTCAAGGACACCTCCGACGGTGTACGCGCCGTGATAGAAGAGGTGCTCGCTGAGCGTGGACTCGAGCCGTTTGACCCCCAGACTCCGTGGTGGGCCGAGGCCGCGCAGGGAAAGGAGGCAGTGGCTGTGCAACGAGGTCTCGCCGCGATGTTGCCGACCTTCGTCGTCGACGATCGCCAGCGCCTCGCGGAGCCTGAACTGCAGCTGCTGCTGGCACCGTTGCGGCGGTGGCGTCGCAACGATCCGCTGGTGATGGCGATACGCGAGCGCGTGCCGGAAGAACTCAGGGACCGCTTCGCGATCCAGCTGCTGGAGACGTGGCTCGCCCGGGGGACACCTGCGCGTGAGACTTGGCTCATGTGGGGCGCGGGCTGTGTGGGCGGCGATGGGTTCGTGCGCAGAATCGAACCGTTGGTGAACTACTGGCGCGAATTCTCCCAGTACAACCGTGCCGTGGACACCCTCAAAGCGATTCGCGACGTCGGCTCTGATGCGGCGCTGAAGACACTCATGACCGTCGCTAGCACGATGAAGACCGCCATGATCAAGAAGGCGGCAGGCGAGCTCATCGAGGATGTCGCCAGCGAGCTGGGCCTCACGCGAGATCAGCTTGAAGACCGCAGCGTCGCAGACATCGGCCTCGACGCCCGGGGGACGCGGGAGTTCAGCTACGGCACGCGTCGGTTCCGCGCGGCTCTCACGCCCAAGGGCACCATCGCCGTGCGGCAGCTGGACAACGACGGGCGTCCCACCGGCAAGACGCGCACGACGCTGCCGCCGGTGACCGGCTCCGACGATAGTCAGCTTGCCAACCAGGCCCGGGCCGAGTTCAAGGAGCTGAAGAAGACGCTTGCAGACAGCGCGAAGTTACAGCGGACAAGGCTGGAGCAGGCGATGCTCTCCGGAAGGCGGTGGAGCGCTGAGGAGTTTCAGCACCACCTGGCGCCGAAGCCGATCTTCCGCGTCCTGCTGCAGGCGGTGGTGTGGGGAGTGCTCGACGGCGCTACCCGCGTCGGGCTCGGCCGCCTCGATGAGGAAGGCATCCTCGTCGACGCCGACGACGCGCCGATCAGTCTTGCCGGACGCGAGCTGTACATCGTGCATCCCGCAGAGCTCTCCGACGACGAACGTGCCCGCTGGAGTCGGGTGCAGGCCGATTACGAGCTGGTGGAGTCGTTCCCGCAACTGTCCCGTCCCTGGTTCGAGCTGCCTGCCAGCCAGGGCGAAGATCTCGAGTTGCACGGCCTCCGGCCAGACTCGGTAGATGCGGGCTATGTTGTCGGTGCGCGGGAGAAACACCGCTGGGAGCCCGGCAGGGTGCTGGACGGGGGCGTCTACCACCTCATGGGGCGCTATTTCCCGCAAGGCGACGTGACGGCGGTGATCCAGCTCACCCCGGGGCTCGGCATGGGCCCGGTGACATCGCAGCTCCCGCAGCGAATTGCGTCGGTATATCTGCTGCGAGGCGTGATCGACCCGAAGGCGCTCGGGATGGGAGCCATGCCCGGCCGCGGCTTGTCCCCGGATGTTGTAGCCATCCTGGGGCACGTGCGGCACGTACCGTGGGCTCAGGCGCCTCGTGTCGTCGTGAGTGAAGTGTTGGCCACGATCAACGCGATCACGGGCTGATTCAAGGCACCTGCAACCTGTGCGGCAAGTGAGCGGATCATGTGTCACCTGCCTCGTCGGCTGCGATGCTGAGAGGCTGCGAAGCTGAGGCACCTCGACCACTGCCCCTGACCACTTGATCCAGCTAGGCTGGTCGCCCAGGAGGGACATCCATGACGAAGCAGGTGCAGCGGCCGTCGCGCGAGGCGCAGGATGCGCTGCTGGATTGACCGTGGCTGAACAGGTTGAGTTCTTTGGCGTGCGCCACCACTCGCCGGCCGGGGCGAGGCTCGTCGCTGAGCGAATCCGCGCTGGCGAC
Source organism: uncultured Tessaracoccus sp. (assembly GCF_947255005.1). Taxonomy (GTDB): domain Bacteria; phylum Actinomycetota; class Actinomycetes; order Propionibacteriales; family Propionibacteriaceae; genus Arachnia. The sequence goes on from NZ_CAMYFI010000001.1 coordinate 142,378, forward strand.
GTCGCAGCGGTGCTCGTCGAAGGGCCGAGCGAGTACAACGATTACCTGGATGAGCTGGGGCTGCCGCACACGCTCCCCGTGATGATCTACACCTGGGCGCCGATGCACGCGCACGCGGAACCGGGCAGTGAGCAATGGTCCGATCGACGTGGGGCGTTCTACCCGTTCAGCGCCTACGCGCCAGAGTGGGCGGCTGTGCGCACCGCACAGGAACGGGGCCTTCCTCTGCAATTCATCGACTTGCCCTGGGGCTCGCGGGCCGAGCACGCCAGCGCAGCGAACCTACTGGCCGAGCCGGCCGAACTGCAGGAATCGGCGCTAGAACCACTGCTTCGCGAGGTGGGCGTCGACGATGTCGATGCCCTGATCGACGAACTCCTGGAGCTCGATCCCGCGCTCGGCCTGGAAGACTACCGCGCCCGGATCGAACGCCTCGGGGAAATGCTGCGAAACGACAGCGACGAAACGCTGCAGCGCGAGCGCTACATGGCGTCCCGTATCCGCGAGGCCGAGGAAGGTACGTCGGGGACGATGCTCGTCGTGTGCGGAGCATCCCATATCTCCGGGCTGCGGCGGTGCCTGACCACCGGTTTCGAGCCCGTTGCCCGCTGGGAATCACCCGACGACGAACGCTACGGCGTCGCACTCACCCCGACGTCCTACGCCGCCCTCGACGCGCTCACCGGCTACGACGCCGGCCAACGCAACCCCGGATTCTACGAAGCGCTGCACGCCGACCGATGTGCCGGGCGCACGGGAACCGCGGAGCGGCTGCTGAAAGACATTGCTGAGGGGCTTCGTGACTCCAAGCAGCGGATCTCCGTCGCCGACCTCATAGCCGTCTCCACCACTGCGCAGGCGCTCGCCTCCCTTCGCGGGCATGGGGAAGTATGGCGCACGGATCTTGTCGACGGGGTCATCAGCGCGCTGGTGAAGGACGACGACGGCGCCGCCCACCCGCTCGTCGCGAGGGTGTACGAGATTCTGCGCGGCAACCGCGTGGGTCAGCTCGCGCCCGGCACCCGTCGCCCGCCGCTGGTGGTGGAACTCGTCGCAGACTTGGAGGCCCTGGGGCTCACTCCCTATCCGCAGGAGCGCATCGCGAAGGTAGACCTCACGAGCGACGACGGCCTTCGCGGCTCCAGGCTGCTCCACAGCCTCCTGGCACTGGATGTGCGCGTCGGCGCCCAGGTGCGCAGCGCCGATACCGACGGCGTGGAGCACTGGCGGCTGTGGTGGACCCCCGAATACGAGAGCTCGCTCGTCGCAGCCTCCAAGTATGGTGGCACCCGCGATGAGGCCGTGACGACGCGGTTACTCGCCGACGCCGTGGACATCGTCGACGATCCGCGCGCCGCCGCTGAACTCATGCTCCGTGCGGCACTGTGTGGGGTGGACGACCTCGGCACTGCCCTCCAAGCCCGCACCGAGACGCTGTTTGCCACCACCGGCAACATCGGCGGACTTGGCGACGCACTGCGTTCACTGCTGCGCCTCTACCGCTACGACGCACTGTGGCAGACCACCGGGCGGGCCGACCTCGGTGCGCTCATCACCGTCGCCTTCGAACGCCTCGCCATGCTCGTGGAACGCGTCGGGGCGCTGCCCGACGCACCATCGACTGACCCCGTCATAGCGGCCATCCGCAGCGGGGTTGACGTCATCGAACGCTGCCAGGACTTGCCGTTGGCGCGTGCAGCGTGGCGACGAGCGTTGCATCACATCAGCGACTCGCCAGACCAGGCAGCGGCGCTGCGTGGCGCCGGCACCGGCGCCCAGTGGCTCCTGGAGGGGGAGGGCGACGAGGCCCTCTCCACGTCGATCACGCTGCTGGCGAACCCAGCGGAGTTGGGCGACTTTGTGTTTGGGCTGCTCACGGTGGCGAGAGAAGCCGCCACGCGCAGGAGCGAATTCGTGAGCGCTCTCGACGCGGCGGTGACGAGCTTCCACGACGACGACTTCCTCGCGGCGTTGCCGGGGCTGCGTCGTGCCTTCTCGGCGTATCCGCCGCGCGAGCGCGCCCAGATCGCCCATCAGCTGCTGGGCGAGCAAGGCCACGACGTGCTTCGGCGATTCGAGGGCTCTTCCGACGACGTGATGGCGGTGGCCAGCTTCGAGCAAGCACTGCTTGGTCACGTCCGCGGCTTCTTGGGCGAGGAGGTCTGGTGAGCGACGCACGTGCCGTCCGTTGGCGGCTCATCCTGGGGGACGGATCCGAGAAGCTGGGCGAGCTGTCGGGGGTCGACGCCCGCCGCGCGGCGTCGCTGGACTTCCTCTACGACAGGGAGACCGTGGATCTCCTGGGCGGTGACGGGCCGTCGCAGCTCACGGTACCCACCTGGATCAACGAAATCAGCGAGCTGTTCCCACGCGCGGTGCAGGAACGCATCCAGACCGACGCGCTGGAGCGCTACGGGCTGAGCGAGCTCGTGACCGACCCGGAGGTGCTCGAACGCATCGAGCCATCCGAAACCCTGCTGAAGGCGGTGCTCTCGACGAAGCACCTCATGAACCAGGAAGTGCTCGCCGCAGCGAAACAGATCGTGCGCAAGGTGGTGCAGCAACTCGTCGAACTCTTCGCCACCGACGTGCGCCGCGCAGTGACGGGCCGCCTGGACCCCCACCGTCGAAGCCGACACAAGGTGGCCACCAACTTTGATCCGGTGGCGACGATCCGCGCCAACCTCAAACGGTGGTCGCCGGTTCTCGGCAAACTCGTGATTGCCGACCCGGTGTTTGTGTCGCGCACGAAGCGTCATTCGGAGCGTTGGCAGATCATCATTGCGGTAGACCAGTCGGGCTCCATGCTGGATTCCGTGATCCATTCGGCGGTGACGGCGTCGATTTTCCACGGCATTCCGGCGCTGCGCAGCCACCTCCTGGCGTTTGACACGGAGGTGGTGGATCTCAGCAGCGAAGTGATCGACCCCGTCGAGACGCTCATGCAGGTGCAGCTGGGCGGCGGCACCGACATTCACCGAGCCGTGCGCTACGCGGAGCAGCTCGTCGATACGCCGCGTCGGGCGATGGTGGTGGTCGTGACCGACCTGTACGAGGGCGGCTCAGTGTTCCAGCTCAAGGCGGCGGTGCGCAGGCTCGTCAGTGAGGGCGTGCGGGTGCTCATCCTGGGTGCGCTTGACTCGTCGGGAAAGGCGACGTACGACACCTCGCTCGGCCGGGAACTCGCGCATCTCGGCGCGCACGTGGGCGTGATGACGCCGTTCGAGCTGGCCAGTTGGGTGGGGGAGGTCATGCGATGATCCGCGACGACTTGCTCCAGCTCAGCGAGAGCGTCTTGGCGGATCTCACCAACAAGGGCACTCTCCGGCGCGCGCTCAAAGAGCTGGATGGGTTCGACGGCACCGTTGAGACGCGCGATGATGGCACCGTCGTCGTGACTGCCGACGACGGCACCCGCTGCGAGCTGCTGGCCAACAAGCCGTTCGGCGACTGGCCGTGCACCTGCCTGGCAGGTACTGAGTGCAGGCACCTCGTGCGCGCGGTGCTCGCCTATCAGCGCTGGGCGCAGACGCAGACCCACGACGAACAACCCCACCCACCCGAGGCGCAAACCGCGGCGCCGTTCGACCCCGGCAGCATCACCGACGAGGCCCTTGCCGCAGCGCTCGGGCGCCTCCAGGCACAGGCGCGCGGGCTTGCCTCCGCCGGGATCCTCGCGCAGGTGGGCGTGACCAACGACATCGCGGTGGTGCGCCTGCATCACCCCGTGGCGGTGACCGTGCGCTTCCTGGCTGGCGACGATCTCCGCTACGTGCGCTGCACTTGCGCCGACCCCGACCCATGCGTCCACGTCGCCCTCGCCGTCGAAGCCGCGCGGGGCGCGCCCTTCGGGGAGACTGGGCTGCGCGAGCTCCCAGGCGACGGGTGGAGGCCAGACGAGACCCTGTTGACGCGCATCGTCGCGCAGATCGACGCCCTGCTCCAGGTTGGTGTGGAGGCTGGCGAAGCTGCGCTGCGGGCCGGCTGGCAGCGGCTCGGTGCGCAGCTGCAACAGGCGGAGATGCCTCACCTGGCTGCCCTCGTCGACGAGCTGGTGCATGAACAGGAACGCCACGCGTCGCGGAGCGTGCAGTTTGATCCGACTCGGCTTGTCAGGCTGCTCGGTGAGCTGCTGGCGCGGGCAGAAAGCCTCCGAGGTGGGTTTGAAGAACGCATTCCCGACCGGCTCGTGGCGGGCTCCGCCGCCCGCGAGGTTGCGCTGTCGCGGGGCAAACTTATCGGGCTCGGCTGCCAGGTGGTGGAGGGGGCTGGTTGGCGCGAGGTCATCGCGCACGTCGTCGATGCCCGCAGCGGGGCATCCATGCGGGTGAGGAAACGCGTCGAGGACGATGTTCTCAGCCCGGCGGCGCTTGCCAGGCGGCTGGTCGGGAGCGTCTCGCTCGCACAGTGGGGCGGCGGGCAGGTGCTGGTGCAGGGCGGGAGGCGTGACGGATGGGGCAACTTTCTGCCCGGTCGCCGCCGCTCGACACCCATGTCCAGCCCCGCGCTGGGGGAGTTGTCTCCGCCGTATCTGGCTGATTCGCTGGCCGTTCTGGCTGAGCAGCAGACGAGGCTGCCCGCCATCCTCGATGACCGCGCAGCCGGCACGGGGCTCGCTGTGGTGCGGTGCACTCGGATCGTTGACTTCGGGTTTGATCCCGTCACCGCCGCCTTCGTCGCTTCGCTGGAGGACTGCGACGGCGCTTCCGCGCGCTTGCAGCTTCCCACCGCCGGGGCCGGTTCCGACGGTGCCTCCGCACTCGCGGCGTGGTGCGACGTGGTGGGCACCGACGTGCTTGACGAGTGCTTCGTCGCCGGCGTGTGGCGGTGGGGCGGCGGGGGAGTCACCGTGGAGCCGACGCTCGTGAGCGCAGACAACCGGAGCTTGCAGCCGCAGATCGCCGACCCGGTTGCTGGCTCGAACGTGCCAACCTCCGATGCGACGGATCGCCCGCTCACCAGCCCTGCCGCACTCCTGGTAGCGTTGGACGAGCTGTTGGGCACCGCCCTGCTCGCGGGGCTCGACAGGCTGGAGAGCGACGCTCGAATCTTCGACGAGTTCACCCGGCGTGCCCGCGACGTCGGATCGTCGCTCATCGCCAGTCTCGCCGAGCGTCACGACGCGCAGGCGCTGCGTCGGCTGCTCCTGGCGAGCGCGTTTGGGCGGACGCTGGTCTGACCGAAGTTGCACCACCCCTGCTGTACGCTTTCGACATGCAGCGACGTCTGGTATGCACTGAAGGTACCTCGGACAAGTTCTGGTACATCGATCAGGTGGGGGAGCAGGTCACCGTGGTCTACGGACGACGTGGCACCGCCGGCACCACGAAGACCAAGGCCTACCCCTCCGAAGAGAAGGCCCTAGCCGACGCAGAGAAGCAGGTGGCCGCGAAGCTGAAGAAGGGGTACGTCGACGAGGAGAGCACCGTCGAGGGCCCGCTCACGCCGTCGGAGAACGTCACGGACACTTCGGCGCCGAAGGCAACCGCCAAGCGCGACGAGCCGAAACCCGCCGAGAGCGTCGAGTCCCCCGCAGCTCCCATAACTCCGACAGGGGATGCACACGACCTTGGCCTGGAGCTGTTCTGGTGGGAACGAAGCTGGGATCTGTCGGCTGATCCCGAGCAGCCGCAAGACACTTCGCCCTTCAGCCCCGAACAGGCTGCCGCTCGGGCTCGGGAGGTCTGCGAATGGGAGGAAGCCTCGAACATTTACGCTAGCGGCTGGGCCCTCTCGGGTGAACCCTTCGACGGTTACCCCAGCGCCGAGTGCGCCAAGTGGTGGTCTGAGTTCTTCCTCGACCCTAACGCAGCGCTGGGTGCAAACACCTATCAGGAGCCGGCATCGAACAGGATCCCGCCCGAGGGGCTGTGCCTCATTCTCTCGCAGGCCTCGGGCGACCAGCCCCTGGTGAAGTGCGCGAAGGAACTCAAAGACGATCCGAAGGGTCTGTACGATTCTTGGGCGCTAGATCGTGACGAAGCACACGCCACGACGGTGCTGGCGCTGCGCGCAATCTGGAAGCTCATCCCCGAGGCGGAGAAGCTAGAGCTTGCCGACGCGCTGCGAGGGCCACTCGTGAACCCTCAGCGTCAGCCGCGCGACTCCGTCGGAGTGCGGATGTTCTTCGCCCGGCTGCTCGGCGGGCGAGAGGACGACATTCGAGCCAGCCTCGATGCGCTGTCAGCTGGTGCGTGTGGCCGGCCGTACATTGACACCGCTATGTTGCCGTTGCTGTACGCCACGCCTGAGGAGCGACTCCAGCACGCCAAACGCCTAGGCGTCCACCTTGGCTATTACCAGTATGAAGCTCTGGCATGGGTGATCAACGTCGGGCCGCTCGGTTTCTCGAAGCTCGCCTCAGACCTCGGCAAGATTGATAAGGACGCTGCGGACGCCTCGCTGCGGCTCCTCACTTCCAGGCTGCACGGGCCTGCCGCGGTGCCACTGTTCCTTGAGATCGCCAAGACCCGGCACGCCGCTGCTGCTGAGCAATGGCTGGAATCTCACCTGGCACAGGTGCTCGCAGCCGACCTCAGCGTGCAACAGGCCGCCGGTATCGCTCGACTGCTACGCCCCCTGCCCACTAAGCAGCTGCAACGCCTTGTCGAGCAGGCCTCCGGCGGTGTGTGCCAGGTGGCCCAGGAAGTACTTGAGGAATCCTCGCTGAGTGCCTTTGATCCATCGACTCCGTGGTGGCAGGAAGCACTAGGTACCGTGACCATGCCGAACCAGCTTCCCGAGTATCTGAACGTTGCAGGGCTACCCCCGATTGTCGTAGACGATGTGAGACTGGGCGAAGAAGAAGCCCGGTTCGTCATCGAGGCCATGCAGGCAGACGACCGCGACCAGCCGTTGCTGGCGGCGCTGCGGGAGCACGCCTTAGTGCATCACCGCGACGCCTTCGCCGTCGCGCTGCTGGACATGTGGCTTGCGAACGGAGCCCCGTGGAAGGACAGGTGGCTCATGACTGGCGCGGGGTGCGTCGGCGACGAGCGTTTCGTGCACCACCTGACGCCGATGATCCGCGAATGGCCAGGGGTGTCGCAGCACCAGCGTGCGGTCGCCGGGCTGGGTGCGCTGCGCAACGTTGGTTCGGAAGGTGCGCTGCAGGCGATTGCGGGTATCGCGGCGAAGGTGAAGTTTGCGGGCATCAAGAGGCGTGCTGGTGAGGTGATGGGTGAGATCGCGGAGCAGATGGGGTTTACCCGCGACCAGCTGGAGGATCGCATCATTCCCGACGGTGGCCTCGACGAGCGCGGTACGCGCGAGTTCAGTTTCGGGCCGAGGCGGTTCCTTGCCAGCGTGACCCCGGAATGCAAGGTCGTGGTGCGCTTCATCGGTGAGGACGGGCGCCCCACCGGCAAGCCCCGCACCTCGTTGCCGAAGCCCAATCAGTCCGACGACGCGCAACTCGCCGAGGACGCGAAGGCGGAGTACACGGCGCTGAAGAAGACGGTCACCGGGCTGGCGAAGATCCAGAACAAACGCTTCGAGAACGCGATGATTTCCGGCCGGCGCTGGGAAGCAGCCGATTTCGAAACCTACATCGCGCCGCACCCGCTGCTGCGCGGGCTGTTGTCGTCGGTGGTGTGGAGCATCTACGACGGCGAGAGCCGCGTCGCGTTGGGGCGCATCGACGAGGACGGGCAGCTCGTGGACATCGACGACGAACCCGTGGCACTTGACGGGCGAACACTCGGCATCGTGCATCCGGTGGATCTCTCGGAAGCTGAGCGCTCCAGCTGGGCGTCGGTGCAAGCCGACTACGAGCTCGTGGAGGCGTTCCCGCAGCTCTCCAGGCAGGTGTTCACGCTGCCCGAGGACCAGAGGGACGAACTGCTGCTGCACGGCCTGCCGGAGGGGCCGTTGCCCGCAGGCAAGCTCATCGGTGGGTTCAAGAAGTTCGACTGGAGTCGAGGTGAAGTCCTCGACGCGGGCGTGTACGTGTTGTACGGCAAATACTTCCATGCCGCAGATGTCACCGCCGTGATCCAGTTCGATCCCGGCATGTGGGTGGGCGGTTCGCCCGGTGAGCAGAACGACCAGGCCTTCGACTGCGCCTACCTGCTCGCAGGCGAACAGGATCCGGGCGTCCTTGACTACGGCGTGGATCCAAGGAACAAGGCGAGGCTCGACTTCTTCTCCGGGATGCGCCACGTGCCATGGTCGGCGGTGCCGAGGTCGGTGTCGAGCGAGGTGCTCGCCACCATCAACTACATGGTGAGCTGAACGCTACGTCACAGCGCGTAGTCGACGATCACCGGGGCGTGGTCGCTCAGACGCGCGTCGTAGCTGGCTTCGCGGGCGGTCAGGGCAGCCGTCGCGGCCTTCGCGAGGCCAGGTGAGGCCAGGTGGTAGTCGATCCGCCAGCCGGCGTCGTTGGTGAACGCCTGACCGCGCCAACTCCACCAGGAGTACGGCCCGTCGACGTCCCCCGCCAATTGGCGCTGCACGTCGACGAGCGTCCTCGGCCCCAGCACGGAGGCGATCCAGTCGCGCTCTTCTGGCAGGAAACCCTCCGACTTCTGATTGCTGCGCCAGTTCTTGATGTCCAGCTTGCTGCGGGCGATGTTGAAGTCCCCGACGACGAGGAACTCGCGGCCCTGCCGGGCCGCGTCGCGACGAGACGCGGTGAGTTGCCGAGCCAGGCCGCGCAGGAAGCGCATCTTGAACTTGTACTTCGGCTCGTCCTCGCCGTCGTACGGGAATGCCGAGCCCTTGGGCAGATACAGCGATGCCACGCGCAGCGGCGCATCGGCGAGGTCGACCTCCAGGTATCTGCCGTGTGTGGCAGCGGGTTGGAGGTCGCGCCCGCCGGTGGCCTCCGTCGGGATGTCCTGCAGCTCGCCATCCGCGACGACGTGGGCTCCGCCGCCGTGAATGGTGCGCACAGCGGCAGGGGGCTGGCGGGTCAAGATAGCCACACCGTTGCGCCCCGCCAGCTGGCCCAACTCGAGTATGGCGTGCCAGCCGTCGAACGCGTCGAGCGGCAGATCCTTGGCCCGGCAGCGCACCTCCTGGAGGCACACGACGTCGGCGCCTGCCGAGGCCCAAAACTCCTTGAAACCGCGCTTCATCGTCGCGCGGATGCCGTTCACATTGTGGGTGCCGATTCGCATGGGGCGAGCTTACCGAGCGCCTCAGCGGTAGTTCACGAACTGGGTGGCGAAGTCGTAGTCCTGGTCTCGGATGAGTTTCTGCACGGCCTGGAGATCGTCGCGCTTCTTCGACGAGATGCGCAGCTCGTCGCCCTGGATCTGCGCCTTGACGCCCTTGGGGCCTTCGTCGCGGATCAGCTTGGAGATTTTCTTGGCGTTCTCCTGGGAGATGCCTTCTTCCATGTGGGCGCTGATCTTCCACACCTTGCCGGAGGCGCGAGGCTCGTCGTCCTTGAGGGCCTTGAGGCTCACGCCGCGGCGCGCCAGCTTCGACTGGAACACGTCGAGCACGGCCTTGACGCGCTCTTCGGTGAAGGCTTCCATCTCGATGCCTTCGCCTGCCCAGGCAATCGAGGCGCCGGTGTCGCGGAAGTCGAAGCGGGTGCGGACCTCCTTGGCGGCCTGGTTGATGGCGTTGTCGACTTCCTGGCGGTCGACCTTGCTCACGACATCGAATGAACTCTCTGCTGCCATGGGGTGTTCCTCCTCATTGGTGGGTGCCGACAGCATATGCGCACGACGAAATGTTCGGGTGGCGCATAGTCAATGCGCCGAGTCAGCGCTCGCCCACCCCGTAGTTTTGCCGGGGCCAGGACGCAAGTGCTAGCCTTGCCAGGCGCATTGCGCACGGCAGGTTGCCCGAGTGGCCAAAGGGAGCGGTCTGTAAAACCGTCGGTTCGCCTACGTTGGTTCGAATCCAACACCTGCCACCAGACCCCGAGTCGGATGGGCTCGGGGTCTTGCGCTACGGGCGGCGGGAACAGATACCCGAAGCGGGCAAACGCCGATTTGGCGGTCCGCAGCTCGCTCGTGTAACTTTGACCCTCGCTAGCCCTCATAGCTCAGTGGTAGAGCGCATCCTTGGTAAGGATGAGGTCCGCAGTTCGACTCTGCGTGAGGGCTCGGTTCCTTCGGACACGTAGGAACACCTGACGGGGTAGCTCAGTCGGTAGAGCAAGCGGCTCATAATCGCTGTGTCGCGGGTTCAAGTCCCGCTCTCGTCACCACAGCCGGCGAATACAACAAGCGCAGCACGCGCAGAGTCAAGGAGACATCATGGCCAAGAAGGGCGCGGACGTTCGTCCGAAGATCACGCTTGCCTGCACCGAGTGCAAGGAGCGCAACTACATCACCAAGAAGAACCGCCGCAACACGCCGGATCGCCTGGAGATGAAGAAGTTCTGCCCGCGTTGCAGGACGCATCAGCTTCACCGCGAAACCCGCTGACCAACGGTTCACCGAACAAAACGACCGCCTCGTGCGGTCGTTTTGTCATCTCCGCGCTAGCCTTGCCGCATGCCTATCACCGCAGAGCATGAAGGACTGACGCTCCCGAAGCCGCCGCCCTATGAGGTGAGTCGAGCTAAGATCGCCGAGTTCGCCGTCGCGCTTGGCGACGGCAACACCGCCTACTTCGGCGAGCACCCCGTCGCCCCTCCCACCTTCGCCGCCATTATCGCCGCGCAAGCCTGGGAGGTGCTCTTCGGTGACGTTCGGTTCGGGCTGGCGCTCAACCGCACCATCCACACCGACCAGCGCTTCGAGTTCCTGAAGCCGCTGCGCCCAGGCGACGTCGTCGAGGCCGAACTGCGCATCGACAAGGTGCGCAACCGGGGGTCCATCGACATGGTGACCGTCGCCGTCGAGCTCACCGTCGGTGGAGAAACCTGCGCGGTGGCGCGCTCCACACTGATGCACACCCGAGAGGAGACAGCATGAACGTCGGTGATTCCCGCGAGCTTCGCGTGCCCATCACCCGCCAGGGTGTGGTGCGTTACAGCGGCGCGTCGACAGATTTTAACGAGATCCACTTCTCCGACCGCAAGGCGAAGGCGCTGGGTTTGCCCGGCGTGCTCGCGCACGGTATGTGGACGATGGGTGCCGGGTTGCGCGTCGTCACCGACTGGGTGGGTGACCCGTCGCGCATCACCAAGTACGCCGCTCGCTTCACCAAGCCCGTCGTTGTGCCTGATACCGACGAGGGCACCGCGGTGGTCTACACCGCGACGGTGAAGAGCGTCGAGGACGGCCACGCCACACTGGCGCTCACCGCAACCTGCGGCGACGACGCCGTGCTCGGCGCCGCGAGCGTGGAGGTGCGCCTTGACTGAGTGCGCCATGACGACGGTCTCCCGCGCCCCGCGCGCGGTGGATGTCGACTCCACTCCGATGCTCGCCGATCACACCACCTTGCGCGTGGGCGGACCGGCGAAGCGTTTCGTCGTCGCGAACACTCCCGACGACGTCGCACGCATCGTGGGCGAAGCCGACGAGCAGGGCACCCCGGTGCTGATCCTCGGTGGCGGTTCCAACGTGCTCGTCGCCGACGCCGGCTTCGACGGCGTCGTGGTGCGCATGGGCATCACCGGGGTGCGCGGCACGGTGTCCCAGTGCGGCGGGGCGGTGATCACCGTCGGAGCTGGTGAGGTCTGGGACGATTTCGTAACACATGCGATCTCGCAGGAATGGATTGGGCCCGAAGCGCTGTCTGGCATTCCGGGCAGCGTGGGGGCGACTCCGATCCAAAACGTCGGCGCCTACGGCATCGAGGTGAGCCAATTCATCTACTCGGTGCGCACCTGGGACCGCGAAACGAAACAGTTCCGCACGTTTGCCGCCGCCGACTGCGAGTTCGGGTACCGAGATTCCGTGTTCAAGCGCAACCCCGGCCGATGGGTGGTGGTTGAGGTCACGTTCCAGTTCAAGCTCGGCAACTTGTCTGCGCCCATCCGGTACCCGGAGCTGGCAAGGCACCTCGGCGTAGCGGTGGGGGAGCGTGCCGAATCGCTGAAGGTGCGCGAAACGGTGCTCGCCATCCGCTCAGGCAAGGGGATGGTGCTCGACGACGCCGATCACGACACATGGTCGGCCGGTAGCTTCTTCACCAACCCCATCCTCGACGCCGATGCCGTCGCCACGCTGCCTGAGGCCGCGCCGCGTTTTCCCGCAGGGGACGGCCGCACGAAAACCAGCGCCGCCTGGCTCATCCAGCACTCCGGTTTCGACAAGGGGCTCCGCATGGGCAACGCAGGGCTCTCGACGAAGCACGTCCTCGCCCTCACGAACAGAGGAGGCGCCACCGCAACGGAACTCGTCGCGTTGGCCAGCCACGTGCGCGACGGCGTCGAGGCGCGCACGGGCATCCGCCTCGAGCCCGAGGTGAACCTCGTCGGAGTAACCCTCAAGTAACACACCTCAACCTCAAGTTGAGACACTTCCATCCAAGACACACACCCAACTAGCCTCGCCTTCGATTCGTCGATCTAAGGAGAGAGCATGCGTGGGCTGCGAGCACTGTTGGCTGTGGCGGTGGCGGTTGGGCTCGCTCTCGCGGCCGCCGTCGCACCCTCGGCGCATGCCAGCAAACGCAGCGACTTCATCGCCTCGCTCGTGCAGGCCGCGCAGGACAACCAGCGGGCAACCGGGGTGCCGGCCTCCGTCGCCATCGGCATGGCAGCGCTCGAAACCGGGTGGGGCAGGTCGTCGATGGCCAACGCACCTGTGAACACGCTGTTCAACATCAAGTGCAGCAAGAACAAATCGCAGTTCCAGAAGGGCTGCCAGAACTTCTCCAGCTACGAGTACCGCAAGGACGGCACCCGCTACCTCATGGTCTCCAGCTTCCGCACATATGCGAGCAGGGGTGATTCAATCAAGGATTTCGGCCAGTTCCTGCGCTCGCTGAGCCGCTACCGCAAGGCCTTTGACTACCAGAACAACCCCGATCAGTTCGTGCGCGAGGTGCGCAAGGGCGGGTACGCGACGGACCCTCGCTACTCCGAACTCGTCATCAGCATCATGAAGTCGCACAACCTGTACCGCTACGACGTGGGCGGCGTGTCCAAGCCCTCCACCCAGCTGCCGGTTTCGACGCGTGACTTCCTGCCACAGACCCACGGCAACGTCAACACCAACGTCACCACCTTGCAGCGCCTGCTGAATGCCCGCATGGGCCGCAAGATCGTCGAAAACGGTAGCTACGGTTGGACGACGCAAGATGCCGTCGCCTACTACCAATCAGACGTGATGAAACTCAGGCAGATCAGCGGCGACGTGGACGCTGCAACGTGGAAACATCTCGTCCCGACGCTGAAACGGGGCGACCGCGGCCCGCTCGTCGTCGCGCTCCAGAAAGAGCTGCAATACTCCGGGTACCGCGATATCGCTATCGACGGTGTATTCGGCGAGACGACGAAACAGGCCGTGCTGGATTTCCAGCGCCGCCACAAGCTTCCGACCACCGGCGTCGTCGCGACGATGACCTGGGGCCGCCTGCTCGGCATGTGAGCCGTCCACGAGGAAGGGCACCTTTGCGGCCCGACGGCGAAGCTCAGTAGAGTCGGCTCACATGCGCAGCCACGAGACAACTAGGGGCAAGGAACGCTCGTCACTGGTGATGTTGTGGCGCTATGTCCGCCCGCACTGGATGAGTTTCGCGCTCGTCCTGGTATTGACCCCCATCGGTGTGCTGGTGTCGGTGGCTATTCCGCTGCTGCTGGGGCGTGCCGTCGACGGCCCGATCGCCCACCGAGACATCAACGGCATTCTGCTGAGCGGGCTGCTCATCCTACTGGCAGGCACGTTCGACGCGGGTGTCAACTGGCTGCGGCGCTGGATCATGTCGGATGTAACCAGCCACATCGAAGCTTCGATGCGCTTTGACCTGTTCGACAAGCTGCAGGCGCTCCAAATGGGTTTCCACAAACGATGGGAATCTGGCCAGCTGCTCAGCCGCATCATGAGCGATCTCGGCCTGCTGCGACGGTTCATGTCGTTCGGCCTGCTCATGCTCATCCTCGACTCGCTGCGCATCATCGTTGTGCTCGCCATCATGGTGACGATGTACTGGCAGCTCGGCATGATCGTGCTGGTGCTGATTGTTCCCGTCGTGCTCGTCACGTGGGGGCTGGTGACGCGCTCGGCACGCATCTCCCGCGAGGTGCAAGACGCCACCGGCGACATCGCGAGCCTCGCCGAAGAATCCCTCCACGGCGTGCGGGTAATCCGTTCGTTCGGGCGTGTGAAGTACGCGTTCGACAAGTTCGACGGCGGCGCGGTCAAGCTGCGAGAGCTCGGCGTGCGTCGGCAGAATCTGGCGTCGGTGCTGTGGACACTGCTCGAGGTGTTCCCCAACGTGCTGCTGGTGCTCGTCTCCGGTGGCGCCGCCTACGCGGCGGCAGCGGGGCTACTCACCCTCGGCCAGGTGGTGGCATTCGTCACGCTGCTGTTGTCGATTGCGTGGCCCATCGGCGGTCTGGGCTTCCTGCTGAGCTTCGCTGGCGAGGCCGCAGCCGCAGCAGATCGAGTCAAGGAAGTGTTCGACGAGCCCATCACCATCCACTCCGGAACCCGCACCATTGCAGATCCGCGCGGCAAGCTCGAGTTCCGCAACGTCGATTTCCAGTTCGACGACGCCTCCTTCTCGACGTTGCACGACCTGGACCTCGTGATCGAGCCGGGGGAGACCATTGCGCTCGTCGGTGGCACCGGCTCCGGCAAATCAACCATCGTCGCGCTGATCCCGAGGCTCCTCGACGTGACGGGCGGCAGCATCGAGCTTGATGGCGTGGACGTGCGTGACCTTGAACTCACCCAGCTGCGCTCGCTCATCGGCACCGCCTTTGAAGAGCCGATCTTGTTCTCGATGTCCGCCAGGGAAAACCTGACGCTCGGAAGGCCCGAAGCCACCGACGAGGAGATCGAGGAGGCTGTGCGCGTCGCAAAGGCCGAGTTCGTCTACGACCTGCCCTGGGGCCTCGACACGCGGCTCGGCGAGCAGGGGCTCAGCCTGTCCGGCGGCCAACGCCAGCGCCTTGCGCTCGCCCGCGCCATCTTGGTGAAACCGAAGGTGCTCGTCCTCGACGACACCCTCTCCGCGCTCGACATCCATACGGAAGCCGAGGTGGAGGAAGCGTTGAAACGCACCCTCGTCGGCGTGACGGGCATCGTCGTGGCGCACCGCGCATCGACGGTGCTGCTCGCAGACCGCGTCGCGATGCTCGTCGACGGGCGCATCGCCCACGTCGGGCAGCACTCCGAGCTGCTCGCGAACGTGCCTGAGTATCGCGAGCTGCTGTCTGCCGACTACCAGATCGAGCCGGGATTGGGGGTACATGCATGAGCAGCCAGAGTCAAACAATCGCTTCCGACACCGACACAGAATCGTGGCGCGGCAAGAAGGAAGAGATCGAGCAGGAACAAGACGCGACGGTGACGCTGCGCCCAGCCAGCCGCAAGCTGCTCGTCGAACTCATCGCCCCCTACAAGTGGGTGGGCGTGGGGCTTGCGATCGCGGTAATCGCCGAGTCACTGGCGAGCCTTGCCATCCCGTACCTCGTGCAGCAGGTGCTGGATGAGGGCATGCCACAGCTAGCGGCCGGCGATGGCTCCTTGCTGAACACGTTGCTCGTCGCGATGGCGGTGGCTGTGGTGGTGCAGGTGATCGGACGGGTGTGGTTCATCCGGGGCTCAGGCCGGGCCGGCAACGGGCTGCTGCTCACCTTGCGGCGCCGCTTGTTCAAGCAGTTCCAGCGGTTGTCCATCGGGTTTCATGACAAGTACACCTCGGGGCGCGCGATTTCGCGCATGACCTCCGATGTGGAGGCCGTGCAGGAGCTCGTGATGCACGGCCTGGACGTGATCGTCGCATCCTCGCTCACCATCATCGGCTCGACCGTGTTGCTGCTGTGGCTCGACTGGCGACTGGCGCTGGCAGCGTTTTGCACCTACCCGCTGCTGTTCGCACTGCTGACGTGGTTCGCGCGCGCCTCGACCACACGCTTCCGCGCCGTGCGCACCAAATCGGCCACCACGATTGTGCAGTTCGTAGAAACCATGACTGGCATCAAAGCCGTGCAGGCGTTTCGACGCGAACCTCGCTCGCGCGCGCAGTTCCAGCAGGTGGCGGGGGAGTACCGCGACACCAACATCAAGGCCATGCGCGTCTTCGCAATCGCCATGCCTGGCTTCCAATTTGTTGGGCATCTCGGCACCGTCGTTGTGGTGCTGGTCGGCGGCTGGATGGTGATCCAGGGCCAGCTCACCGTCGGCGTCATGGCGGCCTTCGTGCTCTACCTGCGCATGTTCTACGACCCGATGCAAGACATCGGCCAGTTCGTGTCCTCGCTGCAGTCGGCACTGACGGCGCTCGAAAAGATCGCCAGCGTCATGGCCGAAGAGCCCGAAGTTGCGGACCCCGAGCAGCCCGTCCCCATGCCAAGCGCGAGTGGCGCCGTCGAGTTTCGAGACGTCCGGTTCGGCTACCTCGATGAGAAGCTGGTGCTGCCCGGCCTCTCCCTGGACATCCCTGCCGGCCAATCTGTGGCGCTGGTGGGCACGACGGGAGCGGGCAAGACGACGATCGCGAAACTACTTGCCAGGTTCTACGATCCGCAGCGCGGTGCCGTCACGCTTGATGGCGTTGACCTGCGCGATCTGGACGACGCTACGCTGCGCCAGCACGTCACGTTACTCACGCAGGAGAACTTCATCTTCGGCGGCAGCATCGCCGACAACATTGCCTTCGGTCGTCCTGGTGCGAGCCGCGAGGAGATCGAGCGGGCGGCAGCCGTCGTCGGCGCCGACGCGTTCATCCGCGCGATGCCTGACGGCTATGACACCGATACTGGCAAGCGCGGCTCGAGGCTTTCAGCTGGGCAGCGGCAGCTCGTCGCATTCGCGCGGGTGGTGCTGGCAGACCCCGCCGTGTTGATCCTCGACGAGGCCACCAGCTCGCTGGACATCCCGAGCGAGCGACTGGTGCAGCGGGCGTTGGCGACGATCCTCGCGGATCGGACGGCCATCATCATCGCGCACCGGCTGTCCACCGTCGAGATTGCTGACCGCGTGCTCGTGCTGCAGCACGGCGAGGTGATCGAAGACGGCGCCCCGAATGAGCTCGTTGCTGGCGGGGAGGGTGCGTACGCCGAGTTGCACCGCGCTTGGATGGCGTCGCTGGCTTGAGTTGTGGCAGACGGCATTCGGCTGCCGTTCGCACAGTCGGGGATTTGCGGCTATAGTTGGACCTCGGCGATTCCGTCGCCGCCGCCCGGCTGTCCCCATACAGCCATGGTGGAGCCTAGGGTAGTAGCTCAACTGGCAGAGCAGCGGTCTCCAAAACCGCAGGTTGGGGGTTCGAGTCCCTCCTGCCCTGCGAGATGGATTGGTTTCCATCCGTTCGCCTTTCGGCACCGAGCCGCGGGGCATTTTGTTTGTTAGCGAAGGGACATCAAGTGAGCGACAAGTCGCCAGAGGAGACTCCTAACGAGCCTTCGCTCGACGAGCCCACGCGCGCCGGAGAATCCGACGTTGATGCCTCAGCAGTCGACGATAGTCCTGCGGCTGACGACCAGGTGATCGACGACCTGGAGAAGGATCTTCCCGCTGACAAGCATGCGTCGTCGAAGCCCGTGAAGCGTCGCACCGTACAGGCCCCCGTGAAAAAGGGCACGGCGACCCGGAAACGTAAAGATGCCGGACGTGAGCATGATGTCGATCCGTACAAGGCGAAGAATCCAAAGCATTTCGTCCAGCAGTCCGTCGGAGAGCTGAAGAAGGTTGTGTGGCCGACATGGCCTGCAATGGTGGGCTATTTCACTGCCGTCTTGGTGTTCGTGCTCTTCGTGATTGCCTACGTAACGTTGCTCGATGGAGCATTTGGGTGGGGCCTGCTGCAAATCCTAGGGAGTAAGAACGCATGAGCGAGTACGACGATAACGCCGCAGATGCTGGCGAGATTGATGTTGAGCAGCTCAAGGCTGAAGCCCAGGCTGACGCAGATGCTGCCGGTGACGATTTCGACATCGTCTTTGAAGCAGAAGCATCCGAATCCGACGAAGCCTCGACGGATTCTGACGGCATCGACGTAGACCTCAACCTCGACGGTGATGACACCGACGAGGTTGAGAACGAGGCCGATGAAGTTGCCGACGCCGACGAGGCGCTCGAGGCCGCGCTGGCTGAGCTTCGCGATGAGCTCGAGGGGAAATTCGGCGACTGGTACGCCGTGCACACCTACTCCGGCATGGAGAAGCGTGTCAAGCAGAACATCGAGGCCCGCGCCGAATCGATGGCCGACAACGGTGGCGACGACGTCTACGAGGTCATCGTGCCCACCGAAGACGTGGTCGAAGTGCGTAACAACAACCGTAAGGTCGTCACGCGCAGCGTGCTGCCCGGCTACGTGTTCGTGCGCATGGACATGACCGACGAATCCTGGGGCGTGGTGCACCACACGCCCTCCGTGACGGGCTTCGTCGGGGCAGGGCAGACCCCCGTGCCTCTGTCGGTAGACGAGGTGCTGAACATGCTTACTCCTTCCGTGAAGGCCCGTATCGCCGCCGAGCAGGTTGGCGAGCAGTCGAAGCAGAAGAAGAAGGTCGAGGTCGTTGATTTCCAGGTCGGCGACTCCGTCATGGTGACCGATGGCCCCTTCAGCGGTGTGCACGCCACGATCACCGAGATCAACGCCAACACCAACCGGCTTCGGGCTCTGGTCGAGATTCTCGGCCGCGAGACCCCGGTTGATCTGGAATTCCGCCAGGTCAGCAAGGTCGTCTAAGGTAGGGCGTTGCGCCGGAAACGCTCCGGCGCGTTAGTAACAACACAGGTAAGGACCCACCATGCCTCCCAAGAAGAAGGTATCGGCGATCGTCAAGATTGCTCTGCAGGCTGGCGCTGCCACGCCTGCCCCGCCGGTCGGTACCGCACTCGGTCCGCACGGCGTCAACATGATGGAATTCGTCAAGGCGTACAACGCTGCGACGGAGTCCCAGCGCGGCAACATCATCCCCGTGGAAATCACCATCTACGAGGACCGCACGTTCACGTTCATAACGAAGACCCCGCCTGCCGCAGAGCTCATCAAGAAGGCTGCCGGCATCAGCAAGGGCTCCGGCAAGCCGCACACGGACAAGGTTGGCAAGATCACCAAGGACCAGGTCCGTGAGATTGCGCAGACCAAGCTGCCCGACCTCAACGCGAATGATGTCGACGCGGCCGTGAAGATCGTCGAGGGCACCGCTCGCCAAATGGGCGTCACCGTCGCCGACTGAATTCCACATCTCTCCTGGTAGGGGAGCTCCCCGCACCAGAACTGGTGGACCGGGATACGAACCCGGCTGATCTAAGAAAGAACCAGATATGAGCCACAGCAAGAACTACAAGGCGTCCGCGGAAACCCGCGACGTGAACCAGCACTACTCGCCCGAGGAAGGCATCAAGCTTGTCAAGGGCATGGCCAAGGCGAAGTTCGACGAGTCCATCGACGTTGCGATGCGTCTGGGTGTCGACCCGCGTAAGGCTGACCAGATGGTGCGCGGCACCGTTAACCTCCCTCACGGCACCGGCAAGACGGCTAGGGTCCTCGTCTTCGCCGCTGGTGAGCGTGCGGAAGCAGCGTTGGCGGCAGGCGCCGACGAGGTGGGCACCGATGAGCTCATCGCCAAGGTGGCCGATGGCTACCTCGATTTCGATGCCGTCGTCGCCACGCCCGACATGATGGGCAAGGTCGGCCGCCTCGGCCGCGTGCTCGGCCCTCGCGGCCTCATGCCGAACCCGAAGACCGGTACCGTCACGATGGATACCGGCAAGGCGGTCTCCGACATCAAGGGCGGCAAGATCGAGTTCCGCGTCGACCGCCATTCGAACCTGCAGTTCATCATCGGCAAGGCCTCCTTCACCGAACAGCAGCTGGTGGACAACTACTTCGCCGTGCTCGACGAGATCCTGCGTCTCAAGCCGGCTTCCTCGAAGGGCCGCTACATCCGCCGTATCGCAATCTCGGCGACGATGAGCCCGTCGGTCAACCTCGACCTCGGCGCCACCAAGCCCGCCTCCTGAGGCTCACACCGAACACTGTTGGTCCAGCGGCCCGGCATGCCACACGCATGTCGGGCCGCTGGCGTTTTTGTCTGTCGAGGGGCGTCGTCGGGGTGGAACGGCGTACCCATCGCGCGCATCGGGGTCGGGGTGCACGGCGCTGGCGAAGGCGTGGCTGTGCGCAATTACATTTTCCCAAGTCCCACGGTTGAGCCCACCGTCGACTAGTGTGCGGACTATCCCGTACCCTTCAGTACCCACCCTCTGGATCGGAGTTTGCAGTGAAGCGTACCCTCGCCGCGCTGGTCACCACGGCACTCGCTCTGAGCGCCGGCACCGCCCTTATCCATCCAAGCGTCTCCAGCGCCGAGGAGCGCAGCGTCACGCTCGTCGGCAGTCTGCAGGACGAGCTCGGCTGCTCGCAGGACTGGCAGCCGAACTGTGCGCGAACGAGGCTCGCCGTCGATGCTGACGGACTCTACCGCGGCTCCTTCGACGTGCCTGAGGGACAGTGGGAGTACAAGGTGGCGCTCGACGGCGCGTGGGACGAATCCCACCCCGCCGACAACCTGCCGCTCGTGCTGCAGGGCCCGGCGAAGCTGGAGTTCACGTTTGACGACGCCACCGACAAGGTCTCGGTGCAGCCAGTGAAACTGGACGCAACGGCAGGCGACGAGGACCGGAAGCTCGCACAGCACTCGCTTCGGCCATCCCTCACCGGCGAGCAGTTCTACTTCATCCTCACCGATCGTTTCGCCAACGGCGACCCGTCGAATGACGCCGGAGGACTTACCTCAGACCGACTCCAGACAGGCTTCGACCCCACAGACAAGGGCTTCTATCACGGTGGTGACATCGCGGGCGTGCGGGACAAGCTCGATTACATCCAGGGCCTGGGCACCACCGCGATTTGGCTCACCCCGAGCTTCAAGAATCGCCCCGTCCAGGGCTCGGGCAACGATGCCAGCGCCGGCTATCACGGCTACTGGACCACCGACTTCACCCAGATCGATCCGCATCTGGGCACCAACGAGGAGATGCAGGCGCTAATCAAGGACGCCCACCAGCGCGGCATCAAGGTCTTCTTCGACATCATCACCAACCACACCGCCGATGTCATTGACTACGAGGGCGGCAAGAACGACTACATCTCCAAGGAGCAGCGTCCATACAAGGATGCCTCCGGCAAGGAGTTCGACGACGCGGAGCTGGCGGGCAAGGAGTTCCCAAAGCTGGACGAGAAAACATCGTTTCCGTACGTGCCCACCTTCCGTACGGCCTCCGACCGCAACGTCAAGGTACCGGCCTGGCTCAATGACCCAACGATGTATCACAACCGGGGCGACTCGACGTGGGCCGGTGAGTCCAGCACCTACGGCGATTTCCATGGGCTGGATGATCTGTTCACCGAGCGCAGGGAAGTCGTCGACGGCATGATCGACATCTATCGCTCGTGGGCAGAGATGGGCATCGACGGATTCCGCATTGATACCGTCAAGCACGTCAACCTCGAGTTCTGGCAAGAGTTCAGCCCCCGCGTGCTGGAGGCCGCGCGAAAGGGCAACAAGGACTTCTTCATGTTCGGCGAGGTCTTTGATGGCAATCCGGAGTATGTCTCCACCTTCACCACGAAGGGGCGCCTGCAATCCGTACTCGACTTTCCCTTCCAAGGCCGTGCGATCGACTACGCCGCGGGCAAGGCGACGACGGGCCTGCGCGAGCTGTTCCGCAGCGACGACCATTACACCGACAACGATTCGAATGCTTACCAGCTCGTGAAGTTCACCGGCAACCACGACATGGGGCGTGCCGCGATGATGCTCGCGGAGAAGGGATTCTCCGGCGACGATCTGCTGGCGCGTGTGAAGCTCAGCAACGAACTGATGCTCCTTTCCCGCGGGCATGCCGTCGTCTACTACGGCGACGAGCAGGGCTTCATCGGCGCTGGCGGCGACAAGGATGCGCGCCAGGACATGTTCCAGACGAAGACTGCGCAGTACGCCAAGGAAGAGGTTTTGGGCGGACAGTCTGGTGCGCGCGAGCGCTACGACACCAACCATCCGCTCTACCAGCAGATCGCGCGGCTCGCTGCGCTGCGCAAAGCCCATCCCGCGCTCGTCGACGGGGCGCAGATCCACCGCTACGCGAGCGGGGAGGCTGGCGTCTACGCTTTCAGCCGCATCAAGGCGGGTGAGAATGTGGAGTATCTCGTCGTCGGTAACAACGCCACCGAGCCCAAGTCGGTACGTCTCCCCACCTATGGGGGCACCTTTGACGTGATCCACGGTGGCAAGGGCCAGCTCACAGCCGACCCGGACGGTCGCCTCGCTGTGACCGTGCCTGCGCTCAGCACGATGGTCCTGCAGGCCAAAGCTCCGATCGCTGCACGCAACGCTGCCCCACAGGTGAGCCTCACCCAGCCCTCGAGCGGTGCGACCGTCGGCGGGCGGGCCGAGATCGTCGCAGACGTGCGGGAGAACGCGCCTGTGCAGACGACGTTCGCCGTGCGTCCGCTTGGCACCACGAAGTGGCAGGTGCTCGGCACCGACGACAACGCTCCCTACCGTGTCTTCCACGACGTCACCGGCTACGCCAGGGGTACCGTGCTCGAGTATCGTGTCATCGCCAAGGACACTTCCGGCAATGTCTCCGTGAGCGCGAGTGCGGGCATCGTCGGTGCGGCGTCCAGCCCGGCTGGCGACGACAGCCCAGAGCCCGGTGGTCCAGTGACGCAGCCTGCTGCGGTCTCTATCCCCGGAAGCCACAACTCGGAGATGGGTTGCGACGACGACTGGGCACCCGCTTGCGATCAGGCACAACTGAGCCTTGACGAGCACGATTCCATCTGGAAAGGCACCTTCGGCTCGATCCCGCAGGGCTCGTACGAGTACAAGGCGGCAATCAATCGTTCGTGGGATGAGAACTACGGCGCGGCGGGTCAGCCCGGGGGAGCGAACGTCACGTACGACGCGTCCGGCCAGAAGGTGACGTTCTACTACGATCACGCTCGCCACTACGTCACATCGGATGCCCAAGGGCCGATCATCACTGCTGCAGGCTCCATGCAGGAGGAGCTGGGCTGCGCCAAGGACTGGGACCCGGCGTGCATGGCGCCGTGGCTGATCGACCCCGACGGCGATGGGGTTTACACCTGGTCATCGACGGCGCTTCCCGCCGGCAACTATGAGATGAAGGTGGCCCATGGCCTGTCGTGGGACGAGAATTATGGCGCTGGTGGTGCCGAGGGAGGAGACAATGTGGCGTTCGCTGTGCCGAAGGCGGGTACCAGGGTGACCATTAGCTACACGCTGGCCACCCACGAGATCCAGGTGAACACATCCGAGGCCGGCGTTGCGCCGGATCTCAAGGCGGCCAAGGCATACTGGCTCACTCCAGAGCTCATCGCTTGGCCGAACGAAGCAAACCCCTCGAAGGACCAGTTCCGGCTTGCTTGGGCCCACGACGGCGGGCTCGCCGTCGACGCCGAGGACATCACCGGCGGCGACCAGACCACGCTTACGGTCGATCCGGCGGGGCTGCCTGATGCCGTAGTGACGCAGTATCCGCACTTGAAGGACTACGTCGCGCTGCGCCTCGATCAGGCGAGCGCTGCGAAAGCCGCAGAGATCCTGAAGGGACAGGCGGCGGTCGGGCGGTTCGCCCCCGACGGATCTGTGAAGGACGCGACGGGGGTGCAGATTGCGGGCGTGCTTGACACGCTCTACGCAAAGGCGGCCGACGTCACGCTGGGCGTCTCGAAGCCGAAGGATCCCGTCGTGCGACTGTGGGCGCCCACCGCGCACCAGGTGTCGCTGCTCGTCTGGCCTGAAGGACGTACCGGTGCTGAGCCTGTCACCCAGGCGATGCAGTTCGACCAGAGCACCGGGGTGTGGGAGGCGAAGGGCAATCCCGGTTGGGGAGCATTCCAGTACTTGTTCGAGGTCACAGTGTTCGTGCCATCCACCGGCAAGGTTGAGCAGACGCGCGTCACGGACCCGTACTCCGTGGGCCTTACGCTCGACTCGAAGCGGTCGGTGAATGTCGACCTCACTGCGGCGAACTTCAAGCCTGAGGGTTGGGACGCATCGACGGGCCCGAAGCTCGCCAGCGCGGTGGATCAGAGTATTTACGAGCTGCATGTGCGGGACTTCTCCATCTCTGACGAGAGTGTCCCGGAGAAGATCCGCGGCTCCTACCTGGCATTCAGTGCCGACGGCGCCGGGCGCAGACATCTGACGGAACTGGCCAAGGCTGGACTGAACACCGTGCATCTGCTTCCGACGTTCGACATCGCAACCATCGAGGAGGACCCGGCCGAGCGGACCGAGCCGAACTGTGATCTCTCCTCCTACGCCTCTGATAGTCGGGAGCAGCAGGCGTGTGTCTCGAAGCAGGCGGACACAGATGCGTTCAACTGGGGCTACGACCCGTTCCATTACATGACTCCTGAGGGCTCCTACACCTCGACGCCCGAGAACGCCAACGGTGGTCGTCGGAGTCTAGAGTTTCGTCAGATGGTGAAGGGGCTGCATGACGTCGGACTGCGCGTGGTGCTCGATCAGGTCTACAACCACACGGCGCAGTCGGGGCTGGGGGAGAAATCGGTGCTCGACAAGGTCGTGCCCGGCTACTACCACCGCCTCGACGCGAAGGGCGCGATCGAGACGTCCACCTGCTGTGAGAACGTCGCCACCGAGCACATGATGGCGCAGAAGCTCATGGTGGACTCGATTGTTGTGTGGGCACGCGACTACCGCGTCGACGGGTTCCGCTTCGACCTGATGGGGCATCACTCCACGCCGAACATGCGTGCAATCCGCCGCGCGCTCGATGAGCTCACGCCGGAGAAGGACGGCGTCGACGGCAAGGCGATCACACTCTACGGCGAGGGCTGGGACTTCGGCGAGGTCTCCGGCAACGCCCGCTTCGAGCAGGCCATCCAGGGGCAACTGGGCGGCACTGGCATCGGGACGTTCAACGACAGGCTCCGTGACGGCGTGCGCGGCGGCGGCCCGTTCGACGACGATCCGCGCACCGAGCGAGGATTCGCGACGACGGGGGCCTCCGCCAACGACGTCGACCTCGTGCAGATCGGTCTTGCAGGCAACCTGCGGGATTTCACGCTGCGCAGTCAGCAGACCGGTGAGATCGTGAAGGGCTCGCAGATCGACTACAACGGCGCCCCGGCCGGCTATGCAGACGAGCCCGACGAAGTAGTCAACTACGTCGACGCGCACGACAACGAGACGCTCTTCGACACGATCACGCTCAAGGTGCCTGCGGGCACCCCGATGGAGGAGCGGGTGCGGCTGAACACGCTGGCGCTATCCACTGTGGCGCTCTCGCAGGGCGTATCGTTCTGGCACGCTGGCTCAGACATGCTGCGCAGCAAGAGCCTGGACCGGGATTCGTATAACTCCGGAGACTGGTTCAACCTGCTGGAGTTCACGATGCAGGACAACGGCTTCGGTCGGGGGCTACCCCCGGAGGGCAAGAATGGCGACAAGTGGGGCATCATGGCGCCGCTGCTGGCCGACCCGGCCAACAAGCCGAGCCCGGAGCAGATTCGTGCCGCGTCCGCAGCGGCGCAGGATCTGCTGCGGCTGCGCGCGTCGACGCCACTGTTCCGGCTTGGCAGCGCCGACGCGATTCGCGAGAAGCTCACCTTCCCCGTCTCAGGCACCGAGCATGGTTCAGACCAGGTGATCGTGATGCACATCGACGACACGCGCGGGAAGGACATGGATCCGAAGCTCGACCAGCTCGTCGCGGTTTTCAACGCTTCCGGCAAGGCCATCGACCAGAGGGTACCAGGGTTGGAGGGCGCGCAGCTCGTGCTGAGTGACGTCCAGGCTGGCGGCTCGGACGCGAGGGTTAAGCAATCCACCTGGAATGCCCAGACCGCGACCGCACATGTGCCGGCGCACACTGTCGCGGTGTTCTGGCTGCCACAGGGGGATCAGGGCCAGTCGCCACAGCCGACGCCCGCCCCGACCGATGAGCCGACTGTCAGCCCGACGGAGGAGCCGACGGTGAGTCCCCAGCCCACCGCACGTCCCACGGATTGGCCGAGCGACAGGCCGCAGCCCGGCATGCCGAGAACGGGCTGCTGAGCGGGACCGGGGTTGGTGCTTCCTCCCTTCCGACGCTGAGGGTGGTGGATTCCCGCAAGGGCAATCACGCCCCGCGTCGCAGCGCTAGGCTTGCAGGACATGCTCTACTGCCCGGAGGAGTACGACGATGTCCCTCGGTTTGGACCCGCTGATTGACTGCATCCTTGACCCCGGCTCACGCGTGTCGTGGGACGCGCCGATGTCGGATCCGCCGCCCACCGACGCCTACATCATGTCGCTGCGCCGCGCCCGGGTGCGCACTGGCCGCGACGAGTCTGTCCTCACCTGTGAGGGCACCATCCGCGGACGCAGAGTGGCGGTGATCGGTGGCGACCCGGAGTTTCTGGGAGGATCGATCGGGGTCGCTGCGGGCGAGCGGTTAACCTGTGCGATCGAACGCGCCACAGCGGAGCGGCTGCCGATCGTCGCGCTGCCCGTGGGCGGTGGCACGCGGATGCAGGAGGGCACCGTGGCGTTCCTGCAGATGGTGAAGATCACCAGTGCCGTGATGGCGCACAAGCGCGAGCACCTGCCCTACCTCGTGTACCTGCGTGACCCCACGATGGGGGGAGTGTTCGCGTCGTGGGGCTCGCTGGGGCAGGTAACCCTCGCGGAGCCGGGGGCGCTGGTCGGTTTCCTGGGGCCCAGAGTCTACAAGGCCATCTACGGGCAGCCATTCCCGGCGGGGGTGCAGCTTTCCGACAACCTGGCGGAGCGTGGGGTGATCGATCGAGTGCTGCCGCCGGAGGCGCTCGCCGAAGAGTTGGCGAGGATCTTGGAGGTTGTCTGCAGCCGACCCACCGGCTACGAGCAGCACGAATCGCAGGCTCCTGCGCGGCTGCGCGAGTGGGACGCCTGGGATTCGATCACCCGCACCCGCCGCGACGACCGGCCCGGCCTGCGCGACCTGCTGGAGGTGGCAGCCCAGGACGTAACGATGCTCAACGGCACCGGCGACGGCGAGACGCATCCCGGACAGGTGCTGGCCCTGGCCCGGTGGGGCAATGCGCCGAGTGTGGTCGTCGGGCAGGACCGCAGCGATCAGGGTCGGCCCCTGGATCCAGCGGCGCTGCGCGAGGTGCGGCGCGGAATCCGGCTTGCGAAGGAGCTCGACCTCCCGCTGGTGAGCGTCATCGACACCCCCGGGGCGGCGCTGTCGAAGGAGGCGGAAGAGCGTGGCCTGGCGTCGGAGATCGCGCGGACGTTGAGCGAGTTGCTGTCGCTGCGCACACCGACGGTGTCCCTCCTGCTCGGTCAGGGCACGGGCGGGATTGCGCTGGCGTTGGCGCCGGCCGACCGTGTGGTGTGCAGTGAGCACGCCTGGCTCTCCCCGCTTCCGCCGGAAGGAGCATCGGCGATTGTCCACCGAGACACCGCCCACGCCGCCGACCTGGCGCGTGCGCAGGGGGTCAGGTCAGCGGACCTGATGGCGGCGGGCATCGTCGACAGGATCGTGCCCGAGCCAGACGATCTCGTGGCGGGGAGGCAGGAGTTCTGCGCCGAGCTCGGCAGGGTGCTCCATGACGCGGTCCTGCGGGTTATCGCGATGCCCGCCGATCGCAGGCTACAGGCGCGCAGGGAGCGGTTCCGGACACTCGGCTGGTGAGGTCGGGTCGGCGCGGCCTCAGGTCAGAGCCTCGACGAGCCCCGACACCTTCTCCAGTTGGGTGCGGAACTCGCCCCCGTCGATGCCTCGGATACTGCGGCAGCGCGTCGCGAGATGCGTGTGGAAGTGTTGGTCCCCCTGATCCTCGCGCAGCGCGTCAGCCACTTCGGGCCGGAGCCGGTCGGTGCCTTCGTCGAACCTGCTCCCTGCGCGGCGCTGCCAGCCTTCGAGCAGGTCGATGCGAGTGGCGGTGAGGTCGGAGAGGCGTGCGGCGAATTCTCCGAGCGCGTGGACTCTGTCGACCACCTCGCCCACGCGGCGCAGGATCGTCGGGATGGTCTGGTCGATCGTGGTGAGCAGCAGCCGCATGGCGCGGCGGGTGGGCATGGGGCCGAGGGCTGCTTCGCAGAGTTCGACGGCGGCGTGGGTGAGGGCCTCGCTGTGCAGGACCGCGAGCGCGAGCTGCCACTGGGCATCGTCGAGTGGTGCGACGAGCGTCCGGGCGGTGGCGCGGTACTCGTCGGTGACGGCGCGCTGTTCGTGGGCGCTGCCGATCCACTGGCGCACGGAGAAGGCCTGTTGGCCGATGCCATTGTGGATGAGGATGTGGTCGAAGGCCTGTGCCTGTGCGCCTGCGGAGTTGGCGATCACGTCCAACCGGTGTGCGGCGCCGGCGAGGGAGGAGGTGAGGCTGTGCAGCCCGTCGAGTTGAGGGAGCCAACGCTGGAGGAGGGTGTCGAGCCAGCGGGTCTCGGCGAGGAGTAGCCGGTGATAGCCGTCGCCGGAGGGCCACTGGCGGCCGTTGCGCAGTTGTGCCCGATGACGCACCTCGGCCGGGAGCGCGGTGCGGGTGAAACTCTGGAGTCCGCCCTGCCCCGACTGCTGCAACAGCGCCTCGAGCTGCGCCTGACCTGCGCGGGCGACGACGTCTTCGACGGCCCCAGAGCCGCGGAAGACATCCTCAATGGAGCTGACGCCTGCGCAGCATTGATCGAAGCGTTGAAGTTCGGTTTCGACGCCGGGCCGCACCTGTAGCGCCAGTCGCCCGTCCTCCTGTGGCGTGATTACGGTGAACGTGCGGACGCTACGGCCGAGGTCATCACGCTGATCGAGATAACCGCACACAACCTGACCCTCGGCGAGCGCGTCGTGCATGGCGAGCGCAACCCCGGCAGGAACGAAGGGGTGGCGCATGATCTCGGGCGTGGTGCCGAGGAGCTTTTTGCGGGGGACACCGGCCAGGGCGGCGAAGGCGGCGTTCGTCTCGGAGATGAGTCCACGGGCGTTAGTGGCGGAGAAGAGGATCTCATGGATCCCCACCTCGTGGGCAGCTCCCGACGGGTTTGACACTGGTCCTCCTCGATGCGACGTCTACAGGGCTAACCTAGTGCCTCCACGGTGCAGGACGAAGCCCATTGTCAGATCATGAGCGTAGGGTCAGAGCACCTTCGCGAAAAAATCCTTTGTCCGCTGCTGCTGCGGGTTATCGATCACCTGCTGCGCGGCGCCACACTCGACGATTTCGCCGTCGTCCATGAACACCACATGGTCAGCCACTTCGCGCGCGAAACCCACCTCGTGGGTGACCACCAGCATCGTCATGCCGGTGGCGGCGAGCTCCTGCATAACGCCCAGTACTTCCCCGACAAGCTCCGGGTCGAGGGCGGATGTGGGCTCGTCGAAGAGCATGAGCTGCGGGTCCATCGCCAGTGCGCGGGCGATCGCGACGCGCTGCTGCTGGCCGCCGGAGAGCTGACCGGGGTAATGGTCAACGCGCTCACCCAGACCGACTCGTCTGAGTTCCTTCTCTGCGCGGTCCCGCGCCTCGGCCTTGGAAAGCCCGAGCACTTGCATGGGCGCCTCCATCACGTTGTGCAGGGCGGTCATGTGCGGAAATAGATTGAAGCGCTGGAAGACCATGCCGATCTTGGCGCGTTGGCGGGCGATGTCCTTGTCCGAACGACGATGCAGCACGTTCCTGCCTCGGCTGACGACCTCCTTCATGCCCATGAGCTCACCGTCGACGCGAATCCGTCCGGCCGAGATCTGTTCGAGCTCGTTGACGCAGCGCAGCAGCGTCGACTTCCCGGAGCCCGATGGGCCGAGCAGCACGCACACCTCACCCGCTGCCACGGTCAGGTCGACGCCTTTGAGGACGTGGAGATCGCCGAAGAACTTGTGGACTCCAGTGGCTTCGATCATCGCGGTCATGGCGTCACATCCAGGAAGAGGTCGTCGCCGGTGGTGCGGGCGGCGAGCACCGACCGCTGCCTGCTGCTCAGCCGCCTCGGACGGTCAGGGTCGAAGCCCTTGCCATAATAGGTTTCGATCCTCGACTGGCCCACCATCAGCAGCGACGTGATGAGCAGGTACCAGATCGCTGCGGTGATGAGCAGCGGCACAGGCAGGAAGCTCTGGTTGCCGATCGCCTGGGTAGCGAACGTGAGGTCGAGCGTGAACGGTACGGCCGTCACGAGTGAGGTGGTCTTTAACATCGAGATGGTTTCGTTGCCGGTGGGCGGCACGATGACACGCATCGCCTGGGGGATGATGATGCGGCGCAGTGTCGTCGAACGTTTCATGCCGAGGGCCGTCGAGGCCTCCCACTGCCCCCGGTCGATCGAGTTGAGGCCCGAACGCACGATCTCGGAGAGGTAGGCGCCCTCGTTGAGGCCGAGGCCCAGCAGAGCAGGCAGGAAACCCTTGGCGATGAATCCGTCCATGACAGCCTGGGTGTCGAAGGAGAACAGCTCGGGCCCGAACGGGATGCCGAAGGAGATCGTGGGATAGAGGATCGCGATGATGCCCCAGAAGATCAACTGGGTGTAGATCGGAGTGCCTCGGAAGAACCAGATGTAGGCGTAGGCCACGCCACGCAGGACCGGATTGGTGCTCATGCGCATGACGGCGGTGGTCACGGCGAGGGCAACGCCGAGCACCATCGAGGCGGCGGTGAGGGTCAGTGTCCACCCCACCCCTTGGAGGACACGAGAGTCAAACAGGTACTGCCCCACGACATCCCAGCGGTAGTTGGGGTTAGTCACCAGCGAGTAGGCGAGGCAGGCACTCAGCAGCGCGACGATAACCGCCGCCGCCCAGGTGCCTGGTCGGGGTACGGGCCGGGCGTCGATGAGATCGATGTTCTCGGGCATCAGCGTCACTGCTTCGGGTAGATCTCTGCCTTGGGCAGTGCCGCACCTTCGGTGCCCCAACTCGCCATGATCTTGTCGTAGGTGCCTTCATCCATGAGGTGCTGCATCGCCTTCTGCACCGCTTCGGTGAGTGCCGGGTCATCCTTGGCCACGACGATGCCCTGGGGTGCCGAGTCAATGACGTCGCCCACGACTTCGATTTGTTTGTTGGTGAGCACACTGGCGTAGCTGGCCACGGTGGAGTCGGCGTAGAATGCGTCGGCCTTGCCGCCGATGACGTTCGTGGCGGCATCGGAATGTGAGGAGTAGACGAGCACGTTGATAGGCTCCATCCCCCCGTCGGTGCACTTCTTCGTCCGCATCTGCAGGTCCTCGTGCTGCCAGGTGCCGTTTTGGACGGCGATGGCCTTGCCGCAGAGATTCGCGGGGTCGAAGCCCTTTGGATTGCCGGTCTTGGCCGCAAATGAGGAGCCAACCTCAGAGATGCTGATCATCGTGTAGCTGGCCGTGCGCTCGTCGGTGATGGTGAACGCGGAGATGCCGAGGTCGTACTTCGAGCCGATGCCGGGCAGCAGGGAGGCGAACTCGCCGGGGCTCACCTCCGTCTCGACGCCGAGGACCTTGCCCAAGGCTTTGCCGAGGTCAATCTCGTAGCCGATGGGCGTCTGCAGGTCCGCTGCGCGGAACTCGGCGGGGGCGTAGTCGATCGACGCGCCGATGACGAGCTTGCCCTTGTCCTTGATGGCGGAGGGCAGGAGATTCGCGATCTCGTCGACCTTCTTCACACCGGACACGTCGTAGGTGCGATCGTTGCCTGCCGGCTTGGCGGCATCAGAACCACGGCCCGACTGGTCCGGTGAGTCTCCGCCGCAGGCGGTGAGGATGAGCGCGGCGCACACGCCGCCGATGATGATCTTTCGCATGTTGAGTCTCCTTCTGCACGTCCATAGGAATAGTAATGCAGAAAGAGGAATAATTACCAATCAGGCGTCTGTGTGCTTGTCGAGAGAGTTTGGAAAGTCGACCGATATCCTCCACGTGCAGCTCGTTACCCCCTGAATTTGTCGCTCATGTGCTGCGCGTGGAGGATAACGGTCAACGTTCGCGGTGAATACGCTGTGGTCGGCGCTCGAAGGTAGTCGATTTGGTGCCCGGAGTGCGTGTGCGTATAGTTGCTGGAGCCGAAGACCGCAGGTGGCGAAGCCATAACGCCCGTAGGGCACCCGCGCAGGTGACCGTGAGAGCACTGCCGTGCTGCCCCGCGCCACCGGCCGGGGCTTTTTTGTTGTGGGTCACTTGCATTCGGTGCCGAAGCCGCAAGCTTCGGCGATGATGAACCGGAAGGAGACCCAATGGCAAGGCCGGACAAGGTTGCCAAGGTGCAGGAGCTCGTTGCTCGCTTCAACGACTCCGATGCCGCTGTGCTGACCGAGTACCGCGGCCTCACCGTGAAGGAGCTGCAGGATCTGCGTCGCTCCTTTGGTGGGGACGCCACCTATGCCGTTGCGAAGAACACCCTGACGAAGATCGCAGCCAAGGAAGCTGGCATCGAAGGCATCGAGGACACCCTCAACGGCCCCACCGCTATCGCTTTCATCACTGGCGACATCGCTTCCGTCACCAAGGGTCTCAAGAACTTCGCAAAGGATAATCCGTCTCTGGCCATCAAGGGCGGCGTCATGGACGGCAAGTTCCTCGACGCCAAGGCTGTGCTCAAGCTGGCAGACCTCGAATCGCGCGAGGTGCTGCTCGGCAAGCTGGCGGGTGGCCTCAAGGCCAACCTGTCCAAGGCTGCGTACGCCTTCGCTGCTCCCGCATCCAAGCTCGCCCGCGTTGTGGGCGCGCTGGAGTCGAAGGCGAAGGACAACCCTGATCTCATCGGTGGCGCTGGCGAAAAGCCTGCCGCCGAGGCCACTGAGACCCCCGCCGCGGAAGCGGCAACCGAAGCAGCAGACGCTGCGGAATGATCCGTTGCAGCCGCTGCTGCTGCGACCAAACTGAAAGGAACGCCAACCATGGCGAAGCTCACCAACGAAGAGCTCCTTGACGCTTTCAAGGAGATGACCCTCATCGAACTCTCCGAGTTCGTGAAGCTGTTCGAAGAGACCTTCGACGTTACTGCTGCCGCTCCGGTTGCCGTCGCGGCCGCCGCCGCTCCTGCCGCTGCTGGTGGCGAGGGCGACGACTCCGCCGACGCGGGCGACGACAAGGTCGATGTCATCCTCACCGACGGTGGCTCCAAGAAGATCGCCGTCATTAAGGAAGTTCGCGCGCTCACCTCGCTCGGTCTCAAGGACGCCAAGGACCTCGTCGAGGGTGCTCCGAAGCCTGTCCTCGAGCAGGTCGACAAGGAAACCGCTACCAAGGCGAAGGAAGCCCTCGAGGCTGCCGGCGGTTCCGTCGAGCTTAAGTGATTGCAGCGCTTCGGCGCGTCAATTCCGCACGTGGCCCGTTCCCAGTAGGGAGCGGGCCACGTGCATGTTCTACTTCAGCTGTGTTTCTTGAGGAGTCGAAGAACGAGCTCCAAGAAATGCTTGACTCCTGGGAGGGGGGGCAAATTATTCTCTAAGGGGAGCAACATAGCTCTCACCAAATGATTTCTCTAGGAGGGGAAACGATGCAACGGCTTTCCAGAGTGATTGTAGTTGCGTTGGGCGTGCTACTTCGCAACGGCTGCGGCATTCGTTTCGGGGCCTGTTGGCCCGATCATGGCGGGCGCTTGTGGAGTTGCTGCGGGAATAGCGTCATGGGCTGATACTCAGGGGGAAGTGCATCTCGGTGCGCAGGACCTAAGTAACACCGTGTAGTACTCCTTGGATCAGAACCTGCTGAGAAATCAAAGAAAGGAGCGGATGGCATGGGCGTTCTCGTTGTACTCGCAGTGATCTGTGTAGCCGGGCTCATCATCGTCGATTCCGGTGAACGGTGGATCATCCTGCTGCAAGCTGGTTTGCTGTTGGGGGCCGTACTCCCGGCGCTCGTTGCATGGCTTCAGGGGCACTCAGTTGGTGCCGCCGAAGGGATGCTTGCAGCAGCAGCTTTGTTCGGCTTTGCTGGACAGATGTTCAAGCTTGTTGTGCGGCGCTCGGCAGGGCGGAAGGATTATGAGGCCGACGCCTAGATGTCTTGCATGAAAGAGCGTCGAGTTCAAGTGATCTCGTGATCTCGGCACGGTAGCGCAACCTGGCAGAAGGCCCATCCCCGCGCAGGGGATGGGCCTTCGTCGTCCCCGGTGCACCCCTTCGCTGTTACCCGCGAAGGACGAGAGAGGGAATGAAATGCGTCGACTCACCGCGTTGGCCGCTGCTGCAATCTTGGCCCTGACCGCCTGCATGGAGCCCACCGAAGGGCCGGCTGACAAGCCCACCCACGAGGCTTCCGGTCGCTGGCAGGAGTGGTTCGGTGACCATCCCGGCATCACACTCCTTGACGAGGAGCCGCGGCTTTCTGGACACAGCGGCCCGCAGGCCGTGGTTCGGGCGAACGACGCACAGGCCGTCGAGTCGCTCGTCGAGGCACTCGAACAGTTGCCCGACGAAGGGCTCGCCGTGACCATCGTCGTCGACATCGACGGCACCCGCTCCGAACTGCGCCACCTTCCCCATCACACGCTGGCCGAGTCCGTAGAGGCGCTGCTCGCACCCATGCCTAAAGGTGTGCGGCTCCGAGCCGTGGGTTACCCGACAGAGCACTGGATGGTCGATGAGGGTCTTCTCCCAGCGGAGGCGGCGCTCGACATCCGGTACTTCGCCGACGACATCCTTCCCGTCGCCCCCGAGCTCACTGCGCCTGACGACCACACGGTCTCGGTGTCGGACGGCGACTTCGGCGACAGCGGCGACGAGGTGCAACAGCTCGGCGGCAACGTCGAGGAACGCCACTGGAAAACCACGTTTCCCGAGTTCCGTGCCCTCGCCGAGGGGCTCGACGCCGCGATGTCCCTGGAATCGCCACCCACTGCGGTCGACTACGACGTCATCCGCTTCCAGCACCGCGCGTCCGCGATCACCGCGGCCCAGCAACTGGAGGACACCCCCTTGACCATCTCGACGATGCGCGGCGATGGCTCCTTGTATCTCTACCCACAACAACATTGGGAGACGACCGCGCCCACCCGTGATGAGCTCATCGCCTCTGCGAACGAGCACGAGGAGGTTTGGGTCGGCACGATCGACGGAGTAAGGCTCAAGTACACGGATCCCGATGCCTGCGCAGGGTTCCTCCATGATATGCCGACTGGGATGCCGCCATCGCGTTGGAGTGCGCGACCCGAAGCGGTGGCTTCCTCCTCGTTCGGGCGTCCGTGGCTGCACTTCCCAAGCTATTCGGGGATCTCCAGCCGGTTGTCGGGAACAGCGGGGGAGGAGTTCACTGGTACCCGGACTCCAAGGAGGGCGCGCTCTGGGAAGGGTGGGAGATCTCGCGTCGCAGATCCGGGCCCTACGAGCGCTCGGCTGGAGCGGCGAGGTCCAACTATCGCTTACCGGGGCATCGACCGACCCCGATAATCGTTGGGGCGCCAACGTCGGTTTCCGTTCCACGTCGACGGGTAAGACGACTGGCGTCGACGGCTCCACCGCCGGACAGCGTGGCAAGCTCCTGGAGGCCTGGGATGCGACGGCCGCCTCGTAATCGCGTGCCGGCCGTGGCAGATCTCTGCCTTCGTGGGTTAGACTCATTGCAGCGACAAGGTGGTCGTCGAGGGAGATCGGTTTTGTGTTGCCGTCCCCGACGTTTTTGCGTATAGTGGTTGTTTGCCCCTGTGTGCTTTTGCGCCCGAACTTGACACGGGCGCTTTAGCGTGCGGAAAATCCGCCACCAAGCGTTCTTGGAAGGACCGAATCTTGGCCACCTCGCGCTCCGCGTTGTTCAACACCAATGTCATCTCGCCCAGTGGTCGAATCTCGTTCGCGAAGATTTCCGAGCCTCTTGAGGTCCCCAACCTTCTCGACCTGCAGATCGACTCCTACAACTGGCTGATCGGTAGCGATACCTGGCAACGGTCCGTCGAAGAACGGCTCGCCGCCGGCCGTACCGACGTGAACACTCGCTCCGGCCTCGAAGAGATCTTCGAAGAGATTTCCCCCATCGAGGACTACAACGAGCAGATGTCGCTGTCGTTCCGCGACCACCGTTTCGAGGCACCGAAGTACAGTGTCGAAGAGTGCAAGGATCGCGACGTCACCTACGCCGCGCCGCTGTTCGTCACCGCTGAGTTCATCAACAACGAGACGGGCGAGATCAAGTCGCAGACCGTCTTCATTGGCGACTTCCCGCTGATGACCGACAAGGGCACGTTTATCGTCAACGGTACGGAGCGCGTCGTCGTGTCGCAGCTCGTGCGTTCGCCGGGCGTGTACTTCGAGCAGCTCCCCGACAAGACCTCCGACAAGGACATCTTCTCGACGAAGGTCATCCCGTCGCGTGGTGCCTGGCTCGAATTCGAGATCGACAAGCGCGACCTCGTCTCCGTCCGCCTCGACCGCAAGCGCAAGCAGAACGTCACGGTGCTGCTCAAGGCGCTCGGTTGGAGCGAGGAGAAGATCCTCGAAGAGCTCGGTGACTTCGATTCTATCCGCCAGACGCTGGAGAAGGACACCGTCGCTACCCAGGACGAGGCCCTGCTGGACATCTACCGCAAGCTGCGTCCGGGTGAGCCGCCGTCGCGTGAGAGCGCGCAGCAGTTGTTGGAGAACTACTACTTCAACCCCAAGCGTTACGATCTGGCCAAGGTTGGCCGCTACAAGATCAACAAGAAGCTCGGCTTGGACCTCCCGTTCGATCAGCAGGTGCTGACGATGGAAGACATCACCGCTGCCATCAAGTACGTCTGCGCGCTGCACGATCACCGTGAAGAGATCGACGGCAACCCCGTCGAAGCCGACGACATCGACCACTTCGGTAACCGTCGTCTGCGCACCGTGGGTGAGCTCATCCAGAACCAGCTGCGCACGGGGCTCGGGCGTATGGAACGCGTCGTGCGCGACCGCATGACCACGCAGGACATCGAGGCCATCACCCCGCAGACGCTCATCAACATTCGTCCTGTGACGGCTGCGCTGAAGGAATTCTTCGGCACCTCGCAGCTGTCGCAGTTCATGGATCAGAACAACCCTCTCGCGGGTCTCACACACAAGCGTCGCCTGTCTGCGCTTGGCCCTGGTGGACTCTCTCGCGATCGCGCTGGCATGGAAGTGCGCGACGTGCACCCGTCGCACTACGGACGCATGTGTCCGATTGAGACCCCGGAAGGTCCGAACATCGGTCTGATTGGCTCGCTCGCTTCCTTTGCTCGCGTGAACGCGTTCGGGTTCATCGAAACCCCGTACCGCAAGGTCGAAAACGGCAAGCTCACTGATCAGATCGACTACCTCACCGCTGATGAGGAAGACCGCTATGCCATCGCGCAGGCCAACGCCGCCGTCGACTCCAAGGGCAACCTTGTCGACGAGCGCGTCATGGTGCGCCTGAAGCGCGGCGACGTTGACCAGGTGCCGCGCGCCGACGTCGAATACATGGATGTCTCGCCGCGCCAGATGGTGTCCATCGCCACCGCGCTCATCCCGTTCCTGGAGCACGACGACGCGTCCCGTGCGCTCATGGGTGCCAATATGCAGCGGCAGGCGGTTCCGCTGATCCGCAACGAGGCCCCCTTCGTTGGCACGGGTATGGAATACCGTGCCGCGGTGGACGTCGGTGACGTGACGTTGGCGAAGAATGCCGGTGCGGTTACCTCGGTCACCGCAGACATCATCGAGGTCATGAACGACGACGGTACGTACTCCAACTACCGTCTGGAGAAGTTCGTTCGTTCGAATGCGGGCACGTGCATCAACCAGCGTCCGTTGGTGAAGCCAGGCGACCGTGTCGAGGTGGGAACGCCCATCGCCGATGGTCCTTGTACTGATCAGGGCGAGTTGGCGCTGGGCAAGAACCTGCTCGTCGCATTCATGCCGTGGGAGGGCCTTAACTACGAGGACGCCATCATCCTTTCCCAGCGCATCGTCCAAGACGACGTGCTGACCTCGATCCACATCGAGGAGCATGAAATCGACGCCCGCGACACCAAGTTGGGTGCGGAAGAGATCACGCGCGACATCCCCAACGTCTCCGACGAGATGCTCGCAGATCTCGACGAGCGTGGCATCGTGCGCATCGGTGCGGAAGTCGCCGCGGGTGATATCCTCGTCGGTAAGGTCACCCCGAAGGGTGAAACCGAGCTGACGCCCGAGGAGCGCTTGCTGCGCGCCATCTTCGGCGAGAAAGCCCGTGAGGTGCGCGACACCTCCCTCAAGGTTCCGCACGGTGAAGAGGGCACGGTCATCGGCGTGCGCGTCTTCGATGCTGAGGAGGGCGACGAGCTGCCGCCCGGCGTGAATCAGCTCGTCCGCGTGCACGTTGCGCAGAAGCGCAAGATCTCCGACGGTGACAAACTTGCTGGCCGCCACGGTAACAAGGGCGTCATCTCGAAGATCCTCCCCGTCGAGGACATGCCGTTCCTTGAAGACGGCACCCCCGTCGACATCATCCTCAACCCGCTCGGCGTGCCATCGCGAATGAACGTCGGCCAGGTGCTTGAAAACCACCTCGGCTGGCTTGCGAAGACCGGCTGGGACGTCACGGACGTGAAGGAAGAGTGGGCCGAGCGCCTCACCGAGGTCGGCATCGGCCGCGTCGAGGGCGACTCCCGCGTAGCGACGCCGGTGTTCGACGGTGCGGAGGAGAACGAGATCACCGGCCTGCTCGAGCACACGCTCACCACGCGCGACGGGCAGCGCCTGATTGACGGCACCGGCAAGGCGCGTCTTTTCGACGGTCGCTCGGGTGAGCCGTACCCGGAGAAGATCGGCGTCGGCTACATGTACATGCTGAAGCTGCACCACCTCGTCGACGACAAGATCCACGCCCGTTCCACCGGTCCGTACTCGATGATCACCCAGCAGCCGCTGGGCGGTAAGGCACAGTTCGGTGGTCAGCGCTTCGGTGAGATGGAGGTGTGGGCCCTCGAAGCGTACGGCGCTGCGTGGGCGCTGCAGGAGCTCCTCACCATCAAGTCCGACGATGTCCCCGGCCGCGTGAAGGTCTACGAGGCCATCGTGAAGGGCGAGAACATCCCCGAGCCCGGTATCCCTGAGTCGTTCAAGGTGCTCGTGAAGGAAATGAAATCGCTGTGCCTGAACGTCGAGGTGCTTTCCGGGGACGGCAAGATCATCGACCTTCGTGAATCTGAGGACGACATCCGTCACTCCGAAGACTTCGGCATTGACCTGGGTCGCCGCCCCGGCAGCGACAACTTCATGGATGTTGGCGAAGTCTGAGCCACTTCACCATCCGAAACACACTCAGACTTTTGAACCACCACCTACGTGAGTAGGGGAAAGAGAAGAACACGTGCTGGACGTCAACTTCTACGATGAACTTCGCATCGGACTCGCATCCGCGGACGAGGTCCGCGAGTGGTCGCACGGCGAAGTCAAGAAGCCAGAAACCATCAACTACCGCACCCTGAAACCCGAGCGCGACGGTCTCTTCTGCGAGAAGATTTTCGGCCCTACCCGCGACTGGGAGTGCTTCTGCGGTAAGTACAAGCGTGTCCGTTTCAAGGGCATCATTTGCGAGCGCTGTGGCGTGGAGGTCACCCGCTCCAACGTTCGTCGCGAGCGCATGGGCCACATCGAGCTGGCAGCGCCCGTGACGCACATCTGGTACTTCAAGGGTGTGCCGAGCCGCCTGGGCTACCTGCTCGACATCGCGCCGAAAGACCTCGAGAAGGTCATCTACTTCGCCGCGCACATGATCACCTCCGTCGACGAGGAAGCTCGCCACCGCGACCTCTCGTCGCTGCAGGCCAAGGTCGAGGTCGAGACCAAGCAAGTCGCCCAGCGTCGCGACGCCGATATTGAAGCGCGCATGACGAAGCTGGAAGAGGATCTCGCGCAGCTGGAGAGCGAGGGCGCCGAGGCGTCGGCGATCAAGAAGACCCGCGACATGGGTGAGAAGGAATGCGAGCAGATCCGTAAGCGTGCTCAGCGCCAGCTGGATCGCATCGATGAGGTGTGGCAGCGTTTTAAGACCCTCAAGGTGCAAGACCTCGAAGGCGACGAGACGCTTTACCGCGAGATGAAGAAGCGCTTCGGCCGCTACTTCGAAGGCTACATGGGCGCAGAGGCGGTACAAAAGCGCCTCGAGTCATTCGACCTGAAGGCTGAGGAAGAGAGTCTTCGCGAGATCATCGCGACGGCGAAGGGCCAGCGCAAGACCCGCGCGCTCAAGCGTCTGAAAGTCGTCGGTGCGTTTCTCGCAGGCAAGCACGCTCCGAGCTCCATGGTACTCGACTGCGTGCCCGTGATCCCACCGGACCTGCGCCCCATGGTGCAGCTCGATGGTGGCCGCTTCGCCACGTCGGACTTGAACGACCTCTACCGTCGCGTTATCAACCGCAACAACCGGCTGAAGCGCCTGCTCGACTTGGGTGCGCCCGAGATCATCGTCAATAACGAGAAGCGCATGCTTCAGGAAGCCGTCGATTCGCTGTTCGACAACGGTCGTCGCGGCCGTCCCGTCACGGGCCCCGGCAACCGCCCGCTGAAGTCGATCTCCGACATGCTGAAGGGCAAGCAGGGCCGCTTCCGCCAGAACCTGCTCGGTAAGCGCGTTGACTACTCAGGCCGTTCGGTGATCGTCGTGGGTCCGCAGCTCAAGCTGCACCAGTGTGGTCTGCCGAAGGCCATGGCGCTCGAGCTATTCAAGCCATTCGTGATGAAGCGCCTGGACGACCTGAACCACGCGCAGAACATCAAGGCTGCCAAGCGCATGGTGGAGCGTCACCGCCCAGTCGTGTGGGATGTGCTCGAAGAGGTCATCGCTGAGCACCCCGTCATGCTGAACCGTGCGCCCACGCTGCACCGCCTGGGTATTCAGGCGTTCGAGCCGCAGCTCATCGAAGGCAAGGCCATTCAGCTGCACCCGCTCGTGTGTGCCGCGTTTAACGCTGACTTCGACGGCGACCAGATGGCTGTCCATCTGCCGCTGTCCGCCGAAGCACAGGCCGAGGCTCGCATCCTGATGCTCTCGACGAACAACATTTTGAAGCCGGCGGATGGCCGCCCGGTGACGGTCCCGTCGCACGAGATGATTATTGGTGCGTACTGGCTCACCATGGAGCGCCCGGAGCTGGAGGGCGCTGGGCAGGCGTTCAGCTCGGTAGCCGAAGCCGTCATGGCGTACGACGCGGGCGACTTGAAGGTCGGCGCGCCCATTAAGCTGCGCCTGCGCGACATCGTGCCTCCCGCTGAGTACGCCGACAAGGTGCGCGCCGATGGGTCCGTCGTGATCGAAACCACGCTTGGCCGTGCGCTGTTCAACGAGGTTTTGCCCGACGACTTCCCATACGTCAACGAGCACATTGGCAAGAAGGGCATTGGCAAGATCGTCAACGATCTCGCTGAGCGCTACCCGACGCCCGTGGCCGTGCAGACGCTCGACGCACTGAAGGATCTGGGCTTTTATTGGGGCACCCGTTCCGGTGTCACCGTCTCGATTCACGACGTGCAGACGCCGGCGAATAAGGCGGAGATCCTCGCCGCCTATGACAAGCGCGCGTCGAAGATTGACCGCCTTTACGAGCGTGGTTCCGTGACGGAAGACGAGCGTCGCCAGGAGCTCATCTCCATCTGGACCGACGCCACGGCAGAGCTCACGGAAGCGATGCGCAAGAACTTCACCCGCACCAACCCGATCTTCATGATGGTGGATTCGGGCGCACGAGGAAACATGACCCAGATGCGTCAGATCGCAGCCATGCGTGGCCTCGTGGCAAACCCGCGGGGCGACATTATCGCGCGCCCCATTAAGTCGAACTTCCGCGAAGGTCTGTCGGTGTTGGAGTACTTCATCTCCACCCACGGTGGACGTAAGGGCCAGGCTGACACCGCACTGCGCACCGCAGAGTCGGGTTACCTCACCCGGCGTCTCGTCGATGTCTCGCAGGACGTCATCATCCGTGAGGAAGACTGCGGCACGTCGCGCGGCTTGGTGAAGCCGATTGCTCGGTGGACGAAGCCTGGTGTCGACGAGGCGGGCAAGGCCATCGCTGTGCCTGCCGAGCCGTTCGAGGAGGGCGCCACTGTCGAGACGAGCCCGAATGTCGAGACCGCCGTCTACGCCCGCTGCCTGGCTGCCGACGTCACGAATCCCGATGGGGAAGTGTTGTTGGAGGCCGGTGCCGACTTGGGTGATGCGAACATCCATGATCTGGTGAAGGCCGGTGTGACCGAGGTGAAGGTTCGCTCCGTGCTCACCTGCGAGTCCGCTGTCGGCGCCTGCGCGATGTGCTACGGCCGCTCGCTGGCTTCCGGCAAGGTGGTGGATGTGGGCGAGGCCGTCGGTATCGTCGCGGCGCAGTCCATTGGCGAGCCAGGCACCCAGCTCACGATGCGTACCTTCCACACCGGTGGCGTGGCTGGCGACGACATCACGCAGGGTCTGCCTCGTGTGCAGGAGCTGTTCGAGGCACGCCAGCCGAAGGGCAAGGCGCCGATCGCGGAGGCAGACGGCACCGTTCGTATCGAGGACGGCGACCGGAACCGCAAGATCATCATCGTCCGTGATGATGGTGGAGAAGACCTCGAGTACCCGATCGCGCGTCGTACGCGCCTCGAATTCGAGGACGGCAACGGCCAGCGCATTCGCATTGCCGACGGTGTGCATGTCTCCATCGGTCAGCAGCTCACCGCCGGTCAGGTCGACCCGCACGACGTGCTCCGCATTCGCGGTCTGCGCAAGGTGCAGGAGTACCTCGTCGACGGTGTGCAGAAGGTGTACGCCACGCAGGGTGCTCCCATCCACGACAAGCACATCGAGATCATCATCCGCCAGATGCTGCGTCGGGTGACCGTGATCGAGTCGGGCGACACCGACATGATGCCTGGCGAACTCGTCGACCGTTCGGCGTACGAGGCCGCCAACCGCAAGGCTGTCACCGAGGGAGGCCGCCCCGCGGAGGGCCGTCCGGTGCTCATGGGCATCACCAAGGCATCGCTGGCTACGGATTCGTGGCTGTCCGCTGCGTCCTTCCAGGAGACGACGAAGGTGCTCACCGACGCCGCCATTCAGGGCAAGAGTGACTCGCTCGTCGGCCTCAAGGAGAACGTCATCCTCGGTAAGCTCATCCCGGCTGGTACTGGTCTTGACCGCTACCGCAACATCCGGGTTGAGCCGACGGAGGAGGCTCGAGCGCAGGCCTATACGATGACCTACGATCCCTACGACTACTCGTTTGGGTCCGACGGTTCCGGTGCTGCAGTGCCGCTGGACGACCTCGACTTCGGCGAGCTTCGCTGATCGGATCGGTCTGATCGACGTGACAGGGCGTCGGGCTTCGGCCCGGCGCCCTTCGTCGTCCTGGCTGTTGGTGACGGGGTACCCGCCCACCAGGCGCGGACCCCGTCGGGCACAGGGCGCCTCACCCCCCCCATGCACCTGCAACCTATGCGGCAACAGAGCGGATCAAGTGTCACCTGCCTCCTGACGGTGTTTCGTCGCGGCCAGGCAGCTGACACTTGATCCGCGGCTGAGCCGCACAGGTTACTCCTGCCTGGTGGGTGAGAAGTCAGTGCCTGGGGCAGCGGGAGCAGCGACGGGCCTCACCTCTCCACCCCTTCGACCGTAAGATTTGGACGATCTCACGAGCGACGGCACAAGGGTCTCCGACGACATCCTGCCAGCCATAGCGCAGGGTGGTGTATCCCAGGTGGGCGTTCCGGTTGTCACGCCGACGGTCGCGAAAGGCATGCCTGCCGTCGTGGCCGAGGTGCCCGTCGAGCTCGATCAATGTGCTGTAATCCTCCAAGCTGATGTCGGTGTACTGCCCAGGCGCTACGCGGACCTGTCTGGCTAGGCCATCGAGCCCGTGGGCGCACTCCACAAAGGTTCGAAAGCGTTCCTCGAGGTGGCTGTGGATGCCGTCGGCAACGTCGCCGAGTACTTCCAAGATGATCTGACGCCCGGGGAGATTCATTCTGCCCACGGCGAGGGCACGCAGCCGCTCGGCGGTGGTCATCCGGGATGTCAGCACGTCGGCCAGGAAACTGAGCGTTGTGGTTGGACCGAGCGACGTGCAGACGTCGAGTGCAGTCTGTTCGGGCGACGTGACGGGCAGCTCGCCGCGGCCCGTAGCAGCTGTGTTGTGAAACACCCAGCAGCCTCGATTGCGTGCACGGCGAGGGACCAACACGTCGATGGTATTCGGCGCTGACACCCAATTGTAGATGTGCGCCGCGGTGTTGTAGCCCAGCACGGCGTTCTCGCCGCCCAGCAAATAGCCTGCCCAGGCGTGAGCGAGCCAGGGTGGGTCGGGGGAGAGCGAATAGATGCCGCGCACCATCCGCCACCACAGCTTGTCATCGAGTGCGCGTTGGATGACGTGCCGAGTGAGCCCAAAGGCGCTCACCTGCTTGTGGCTGATGACGCCGGACTGTCGTCGTGCCACGGCCCAGAGGTCGTCGGGAATGCATTGCTTATGTTTCATCACACCCTTTGTTATGGCAGCGAGCAACCCCAAACTTGCATCGCGAAGCAAATCTGTGGATAACTCTTGTCAGTGCCTGTGCCCCCCGCCGCTCCGGGCAGACGTAACCTGTGCGGCTCAGTCCCGGCACTGGTGTCACCTGCCTAGCTGCGACGAGGCGCCGTCGGGAGGCAGGTGACACTTGATCCGCTCTGTTGCCGCACAGGTTGCAGGTGCCGGGTGAGGAAACCATGCCGCGACAGGCGACG
>NZ_CAMYFI010000002.1 GCF_947255005.1 uncultured Tessaracoccus sp.
AACAACGTCGCTGAACTCCTCACAACACTGGGGCACTAAAGTTGTGAAACTCAGGCCCGACGCGAAGCGCGAGGCGCTCATCGGGTTGTTGAGCGAAGACCCCCGGCCGGCGTACCAGCGCGACGGGCGCAGCTACGGTGTTGCATTCGCGGGCCACAACGTCCGGTTTCACGTGGAGAGCGAGACACTCGTCGTCGATGCGATCACTCAGCTCGGCTGACATATCCCTCTTTCCAACTGTTCCAGACCAACTCAGGCGCGGGCTCTCCACGCACCGATGCGTACACGTCCGTGAGCGCCTCGGTGATACGACGGTT
Source organism: uncultured Tessaracoccus sp. (assembly GCF_947255005.1). GTDB lineage: Bacteria > Actinomycetota > Actinomycetes > Propionibacteriales > Propionibacteriaceae > Arachnia. The sequence continues at coordinate 318 of NZ_CAMYFI010000002.1, forward strand.
GGCCTCGCGGACGTCGTCGTCGCTCGGCGTGTCGGACAGCAGATCAGTGAGCTCGACGGGCTCCCCCACTGCCAGCGAAATGGGCCGCCTGCGCAACGAGAACAACTTACGCAGTTGCAGATACCGCCCACCGAGCACCTCCTGACACCCCTCCTGGGCGATGGGAAGCACCGGCACCCCGGTGGTGAGGGCCAGGCGCGCGGCGCCATTGCGCGCCACCATGGGCCAGCCTCGCGGGTCGCGCGTAATGGTGCCTTCAGGAAAGATGGCGACACAGTCGCCCTGCTCCAGTGCCTCGGCGGCATGCCGCAGGGAATCCTTGGCCCGCGCCGTGTGTCGTTCGACGGGAATCTGCCTGCATTGCACGGCCAACCAGCCGAGCACCGGCACCTTCCAGATCTCTGACTTGCCCAAGAACCTCGGCCAGCGTCCCGCAGCGACGAGCGCGTCACCCAACGTGACAGTGTCGAAGTTCGAGGTGTGGTTACTGACGACGAGCACCCCGCCCTGCTTGGGAACACGATGCAGACCTCGCCATTTCCGCGTCACCAGCAGCGGCAGGAGGCACCGCACAAACCCCACCAGACTTCGGTACACGATGGGTGCGGATTCGGGCTTCGACATGGGGCCACTGTACTGCCCTAACCTCGCTCTACTCGACCGTGCGCGACCCGGGCGGTCCCGCGTCTGGGCCGCACATTTACTGGAGATTTTTTAGCACAACCCCTTTGTTTTCAAACGTTTGTTCGGTATGATTGGTGGTGTTGAAGGAGAACAATGATGTCCGACGCAGCACCTCTCGCATTCGCCGCCATGGTTCACGCGCGCAACGCCGCGCGCGCCGCTGAAGTTGCAGAAATCGTCGCGCTCCTCGAAGCGTCCGACACCTACGTGCTCGAAGAAGACATGACGCTACCCAAGGCCCTCCGCATCAAACGCCTCTCCTCCGGGCGCGACGGAGTGCGCGGTCCGTCGGAAGCGTTCGTGCTCGAAGCGAGCGCCGCTACCGGCATGAGCTTTTCCGGCATGCGCGAGCGCGTCTCCCAGGCACTCAGCATTCGCGCTCGGCATCCGCGCATCTGGCAGCTATTCATCTCCGGCAGTATTCAGTGGTGGATGGCCCTCAAGGTTGAGGAAGCCACCCAGAAGTTGCCTTGTTCGGCGGCCATGGACGTCGATCGCCGCGCCTCGCACTGGCTGGGGATCAACTCGGTGTGGACGCTGTTCGAGCAGCTGCCCGTGTGGGTTACCGAAGCCGATGCTGAGGGTGCCCGGCGTCGAGCCCGAATTGCAGCCCAAGAGCGCTTCGTGCACGTTGGGCGCTTCGAAGACGAGCACGTCGGCATCTTCGGCAAGGTGGCGGCAGCCGACGGCGTGTTGTTCGATCAGGCTCTCGATCAGATCGCCGCCACGCTTCCCGAGCCCGAGGTTCCAAGCGAGCTCGAAGCGCACGAGCGTGCTTCCTTCATCCGTGGCCAGCGACGTGCTGCCGCCTTCGGCATCTTCGCGCAGCAAGCTGTCGGTCAAGAGTCGTTGATGAGCGTTGAGATGGTGGTGCACGTTCCTGCGGAGCGCTCCAACGACGAAGCCGCTCTGGCAGCTGACGGCGCGACCCCACTCGGATCAGCGGCCTATGTCGAGGGTTGGGGGCATTTGCTCACCTCGACGCTGCCGGAGTTCCTGTCCGGTTCGAACGTCACGGTGCGGCCCGTACTCGACCCAAACCTGGTTCCAGATGCCCCCGGCAGCACACCGAGCAGCCGCCAGCTCTGCGCCTTGCAGGTTCGCAATCCGCGTTCGGTGTTTCCATTCTCCGCTACCAAAGCGAAGCATTGCGACGTTGACCACACCGTCGCCTACTCCCCCAGCCACGACGCGGGCGCCACGAGCATGGGCAACCTCGGCCCTCTCGACAGGCGTGCGCACCGTATGAAAACCGCTGGCCACTGGCATCTGCAGCAGCCTGAACCCGGTGTATATCACTGGACATCGCCGCTGGGTTACCAGTATCTGGTGACGGGCCGGGGCAGCGTCTGCACCCAAATACCCGAGGTCCCCATCGCACCCATCCCGGAGCTGCCGCCGCAGCCACCCGTCGACGAACCCCCACCCGACTGGGCTCGCGCCGCGTAACGTCAACTCACCACACCGGTACCCCGCACTCCTGCCGGAGTCGCGGGGTACCGGTGCTGCGTGCATTTATTAGGCACATGCAACAAGCGCTCACCCGAGTTGCAGATGTACCGACAGGGAACGTTGTTCCATGACAGGCGGGCGACTGAATCGTTGGTGGTTTAAGCAGCAGCGGAAACGTGCAATACCTCGTAGGCGGTGACATTGGTGGAGCTCTCGTCGGTCTCACGAGTGCTGAGCTCGACGAGGATGGCATCCCAGGTGGTGACATCGACGGCGGCGATTCGGGCCACGGTTGAGTCAGTGTTCGTGGCGAGGAAGTCGGCGGTGGTGCCCTTGATGCAGTCGGACGGCGCGGCACTGGCCGGCAGCGGCACGGTCTTGACGGTGAGGCTGCGGGCGTTGGAATAGTCGGCCGGGCCAGCGACGAGCTGGTGGACTGTCCAGTCGTGGATCGAGTGGCGACCAAAGTCGCGCACGATGGCCGAGTAGCCGGGTTCTCCCCAGCAGAACTGGCGCATCCCGTCGATGTCGCGCCAGACGTAGAAGGGAGCGTAGGAGTTCTGAGGCGCGCCCTTGGCCTTCTCCTGGATGAGGTAGGCCTTAAACTCCAGTCCGAGGTAGCCGTCCATGAGATGACCCGTCCGAGTGACACGATCGCGGATGATCTGCATGTCATAGTCGGTGGGCAAAGTGATCTGGTATTGCATGGCGTACATCAGTGATTCTCCTTGATTGTTGATTGCGTGGCATTCGGTCGTGGGAGTAACGGGTTCCTTCCGGTCAACAGTCGACAGGACATCAACTGTTCGGCTATAGAGCCATACCAGTGCCGCTGGCCGGCATCACTCCAGACGGACTCGCCCTCGGTCAGGTGCCGGAGTGGTTGTCCTTCGACGTGGGCCGGGGCAACGCCGTCCGTGACGCAGAGCCGCCGTACCTCGGAGGGTTTGCCGGCGGGTGCGCGCTCAGCGACGAACGTGACAGCGTAGACACCCAGAGTCGACGGTGCCCTTCGGTACTCCAGGGTCATCCTCGACTCCAAGTGCGCAGGAGAGTGCTTGCACCGTGGACGGCTGCGTCAAACTCAGCGGGATCTTGCTGCGCGCGAGCCAGGACATAACCGCCTTGCACTGTAGCCACAACCAACGAGGCCAACTGGTGGGCGTCAGCCTCGGGCGGGAACTCACCTGCCTCAACCCCTTCGCTGACAACTGCCCCGATCATCTCCACCAACCACGCCAAGGTCTCGGACACCGGCTGAAGCAGCTCAGGTGTAGCGAGCACGTCGGCGTCATACGTCATACGACCCATGCGGCAGCCTCGGAGCGAATCACGTTGACGTTCAAGGTAGGCGACGAGACGTTCTGTGGCCGTCCCTTCGCCACGAAGCAGGGCATCCGCATCCTCCCGCATGGCTTCCGCACTGGCTTCGAGTGCAGCCACAGCGAGAGCCTGTTTCCCTGAGAAGTGGTGGTACATGCTGCCTTGTCCGGCGTCGGCTCGGCTCAAGATCTCCTTCGGGCTGGTTGCTGCGTAACCCCGCTCCCACAGCAGCTCCTGGGCTGCATCCACAAGACGTGTCCTCGTGTCCATACTCCGACTGTACACACCAGTAGTTACAAAATGCAACGGAAAATACTCCATCACCCACCCAATCAACGTCTCCGGTCAGTCCAGCTATACCTTGTCAGCTTGGATGATCCCGCAGATCTCGTCGGTAGTGATCTGCGCGTATGAGCGCCCGTCGGGGCCGTGCTCTCGACGTCCCAGGTACCCCTTCGCGCCCGCGTGCTCCATGGGGCCGATCGTGCGGTGCTCGAACCGGTCGGAGCGCCGAATGCGCCCGTATGGCGAGAGCGGCGCCGTGGCCCAGCGCCCGGGGAATGCGACATTACCGATGTAGTGGAGCCGGTCGCCGGTGCCGGTGAGGTGCCATACATGCTGCATCTTGTCGAGGCCGGGGTCGTCGCCGAAGATGCCTCCTATGGAGATGAGGTTGACGGGGATGCCGAAGCGGTCGAGGAACCAGCCGGCACCGAGCGCCATCTGCGCCCCACCGGAGAACCCGATGAGAGTGACGGGCACGCCGCTGCCCCGGACGTAACCTTTGCGCTGGAGGGAACGCCAGATCTCCTGCGCCAGACCGATATTGAACGTTGGGCCGTAGCGCGGGTCGGCGGAGACGAGCACTTGCGCCACGTTGCGCAGGTTGATCAGCATCGGCAACATCAGGGGGAACCGCCCACGGCGCAGCTTGTCGAGCGTCCCCCACAGCCAGGCCGTAGTGCGTTGCAGCAGGCCCTGGTTGTTCACCGCGTAGGGGAACACGTCGTCGACGATACGCACGCCTGGCATCCGCCGCGCCAGTTCGTCCAGCCACGCTTGCTCTCGACGAGACAGCTCGCCGCCCAGCGTGCCCACGCCAGATAAGTAGACGAGGTAGTGCTCGGAGGACGTTTCCGACGATGGCTCCAGCGCGAGCTGCTCCATAGTGTGCGCTATTTCGCGTTCGCCGCGATCGGCCCACCAGTTCAGCGACTCCAGTGGGGACAACAGTACGAACAGCACCACGATCAGTACCGCGCCCCAGATCAGTGAGCTCATCATCGCGTGGGCTCCTTATGCTGTCCGACGGGAACCATTGGAGTGCCAGCGAGGATGTCGCGGGACTGCACGAACGTCGGTCTGCCCGACGCCAGCGTCCACAGCCGGCCCACTACCCAGTTGAGCGGTTCGGCGAGCAACCTGGACAGAATCTGCATGATGAGCCAACCAGCGATGGTGATGGCCAGCGCCGACCAACGCCCTAGGCTGAACACGTGCTGTGTGCCGACCCAGATGATGAGGTAGCTCCACACCTCGAGCAGACGCCCAATCCCGAGCCCGATGTGCGGCATGGCAGTGATGAATGCGAACACGTGCGGCGCAAGCGCTAGGAGCGCCACCTCGATGAGCGGTATGAGCGGCATGGCGCGCATCAACACCAGCGAGCCGATGCACCAGATCATCGACGCTTGGATCACGTAGAGCGAGACGAGCAGTACAGCGTTAACGAGCAGACTCGTGAGAAGTCTGAGGCCCGCGATGTGGTTGATCTTGAGCACGGCGACGTGCCCGAGCATCGATGACAGTCCGGCAAGAAGCGCCACCCAGGCGGCGATCTGCCATGTAAGGCTGTCAGGTTGCTGGAAGATTGCCGGGTCGAGTCTCAACGCAGCAGCCAACGTCGCGAGCACTTCCAGCACGCACTCGAGTCTAACCCCCGCATCCAGACACAGCTGGCGGGGTATCAGGGGTGGGAGTATCGAGGCGGCAAATCCAGTTGCTGCAGGGTTTCGGCGACAGCGTGTTCCAGGTTGTGGGCACCTTCGGCAAGCGCTGTGTCGAGGTCTGTCGCAGGGTCGACGATGGGCACGGCGGCGAGCACACCGTCGGGTAGTGGCGTGTTGGCGTCCTGCACACGCCCAGCGAAGATCACGGTAGGCACCCCATGCGCTGCCGCTCGGGTCGCGACAGCTGCCGGCACCTTCCCACCAGCCGACTGCGCATCCCAACTCCCCTCGCCGGTGAGCACGAGCGACGCTCGGCTGAGCAGCTCGTCGAATCCGACGACGTCCATGATGAAGTCCGCGCCCGAGCGGATGGTGGCGTTCGTAAACGCCAGCAGGCCCGCACCCATGCCGCCCGCCGCACCCGCGCCGGGAACGTCACGAACATCCTTGCCAACAGCGGGTTCGACGATGTCCGCCCACTGCCGAAGCGCGGCGTCCAACTCCGCGACACTCTGCGAATCGGCACCTTTCTGCGGCCCAAAGATGTGGCTGGCGCCATTGATACCGAGCAACGGGTTCGTCACATCACTGGCGATGGTGATGCGCACGTCGCGAAGCCGGGGATCGATATTGCCCGCATCGATGGCGGCAAGCTTCGCCAGCGCCGCCCCGCCAGGCGGCAACGGCGCGCCATACTCGTCGAGAAACCGCACACCCAGCGCGGCGAACATGCCCTCACCGGCATCATTCGTAGCACTGCCGCCCAACCCGACGAGAATCTCGTCGACACCCAAATCCAGAGCCGCAAGAAACAACTCGCCCACCCCAACCGAGGTGGCACGACGCGCGTCGCGCTCGCCGCGTTTGAGCCGCTCCAAACCTGCCGCAGCGGCCATCTCCACGACGGCCAACCGCCGCTCAGGAACGTGCACGATGTTGGCGGTGATGGGCCTACCCAGCGCATCGTGGCACTGCACTTCGACGAATTCCCCGTCGAGTGCTATGCGCAAGGCCTCCCCGGTGCCCTCACCACCGTCAGCCAGCGGCACCAGAACCGGATCACACAACCCCAACGAGCTCCGGACGCCCCGTGCCATCGCCCCAGCCGCTTCCGCGGCGGTCATCGATTCCTTGAACGAATCGGGTGCACAAACGATCAACGGTGGTCGCTCCATACGAGGAAGTGTACGCAGCAGCCTACTCAGGGCTTATCGGGGTGCTCCACCGTCGGCGCCTGCACGTCGATGGATTCGCCGTCGAAGGCTACCTTCGACAACCACAGCTGGCGCCCGCTCACTTCATCGCCAACCTCACCCGGAACCCAGGCGTGGTAGGCGATCCACCACTGACCATGGGCTTCAACGAACTGGCAGTGCCCAGGGCCGGCCGCAACGTCGTTGGCCATCATGACCGGCTTCGGATCCTTACGCCACGTCCCATCCGGAGCATCCGCGACAGCGTGCCCCATCGCGTAGTCCTCCGAGCCGTAGTCATTCGCGGAGTACAGCATGTGGAACACACCATCGACCTCGACCACCGCAGGCCCCTCGACCAGGTTGCCTTCCCAGTCTTCCGTCTGCTTGAAAAGATTCTTGGTTTCGCCTTCTATGCTCCGGCCGTCGTCGGACAGCTTGGCCACCTTGATCCAGGTATCGACGCCGATGGCGTTGCCATCGTTCTTCCAGAACAGCCATTTGGACCCATCAGAGGCGATGAACGGCGAAGCATCGATGGACCCGCCTTCCTCGACCTCGCAGACGATGGGTTCCTCGGAAGTGTCTTCGTAGGGCCCTGCAGCGTGTTCCGACGTGGCTACCCCGATGCACTGCCACTGTGGGTCAGGTGCCTTGGTGGTGTAGTACATGCGGTAGGTGCCGTCGTCCCACTTGATGGCTTCGGGCGCCCAGACCTTGCCCGAGCTCGTCCATGAGGCCAATGTGGGCATGGCGTCGACCGACTGCGACCAGTCGACCATGTCTGGGCTGGTGAGCACCTGGACGTTCATACCGTTGCCGTTGGTGGCGATGGCGATGTATCCGTCGTCGGTATTCAAGATCTGCGGATCCGGAAAATTGTGCGCGTAGACCGGGTTCGTGAATCCCATCTGCTCCCCCTCTGCTGTCGTCGCTGTTGGTTGGCTCGCTTGCGGTGTGATCGGGGAGCCTTCAGCACTACCGTCCGCCCCACAACCTGTGAGGACGAGTGCGGCTCCCAGGGTGAGGACTCCCGCCCCGGTCGATATTCGTCGATTGTTGCGTGACATCTCGCTTCCCTTCCGACGGCGCACGCCCGGCTTTCCTAGCCTTTGAGCCCGGACGTGGCGACGCCTTCGATGATGTAGCGCTGCAGAATGGTGTAAATGATGAGGACGGGCACGGCCGCCAAGCACGCGCCAGCCATGATGACCGGGTAGTCGATGGTGTAGGCGCCCTGTAGCCGCGACAAGCCGATAGGCAGCGTCAGCATCTCATCGCTGAACATGACGTAGAGCGGCCAGACGAAGTCGTTCCAGTTTGCCAAGAAGCTCAGGATGAACAGCGTCAGAGCTGCTCCCCGAACGTTCGGCAACATCACACTAAAGAACGTTCGGAACGGACCGGCACCATCAATACGGGCAGACTCTTCGAGTTCCTTAGGTACCGCCAGGAAGAACTGGCGCATAAAGAACACACCAAACGCTCCGGCGGCTCCAGGCACGATGAGAGCCTGCAAGCTGTCGAGCCATGCGAGTTTGCTCATCAGCTCGAAGTTCGGCATCAGGAATACGAACCCCGGCACAAACATGGTGAGCAGGATGAACCCGAACAGTACGTTCTTGCCCGGCAAGTACAGGCGCGCCAAGGCGTAGCCAGCCATGGATGCGACGGCAACCACCAGCGCGGCGTGCAGCGTCGCAGCGATCAGCGAGTTCGCAAACCACCGGAACACGGGTGATGATGCATCCTCGAAAAACAGCCGGTAGTACGCCCGCAGCGTCCACTGCTCGGGGACGATCGTCGGCGGCATCGCCCGCCCTTCAAGGGATGTCTTGAAGCTGGTGAGGATCATCATCACGATGGGCGCGAAGAAGATGAACGCCAGCAGCACGATCATGATCCAGAACAGGATCTTGGAAATGGTGCGGCTCATGCGACGCTCCCCTGCTTCTGCTTGGCCAAGAATGCCTTCTCAGCTGCCTTGGCCTGCTTCCTCTCCCGCGCAGCGTCCTTGTCTCGCACGAGCCAGAAGTTGATGACGGAGATAATCGCCAAGAAGATGGCCAGTATGTAGCTTTGCGCGGCTGCGGCACCGGCGCGCCCCTGATTGAAGCCGAGGTCGGTCATCACCATAATGGCTGTCCGTGTCGATTCAGCCGGACCACCATTGGTGATCATGTACGCCTGACCGAACATGTTGGCACTGGCCAGCGTCGTGGTGATGAGCACGAAGATGAGGACCGGCCGCAACCCAGGGATGGTGATGTGGACGAAACGCTGCCAGGCGGTAGCACCGTCGAGTTCTGCAGCCTCGTACTGTGCTTTGGGGATCTCTGCGAGGCCGGCCATGTAGATGACGGCGTTGAAACCCACCGTCCACCACACTGTGACGCCGACGAGCGAAATCCATGCCCACGGCTGGTCGGTCGTCCACTGGATCTCGACTCCGAGTAGGGCGTTGACCAGACCGAAGTTGCCGTCGAGCAGGTAGCTCCACAGCACACCGATCACAGAGACGCCCAGGACGTACGGGGCGAAGAACGCCGCCCGGAAGAACGTGCGTCCGGGGAACTTTCGGTGGAGCAGCAGCGCCAGCCCCAGCGGAACGGTGAGGAGGAATGGAACGCTAATCACCGTGAAGATCAACGTATTCTTCATGCCGTTCCAAAACGGCTGTGCCGTGAGCGACTCTCCGTCGAAAAGATCAGCGTAGTTTTGCAGACCGACGAAGGGGCGGCCAGGCAAGCTGAAGTCCCACTCGTGCAACGAGATCCACAGCCCGTATATAGCCGGCACGATGATGAACATCGTGAACAGCACCAGATACGGCGCGAGGAAAGCAATTGCCACCCAGGGCGAACCGTGTACCCGGCTCGCCCTGGGGTGCTTCGATCGGGCTCGAGACATTAGCCTTCGTACTTCTTCCGATTTGCTTCAAGGAGCTTGTTCGCACGGCTCACCGACGCATCCAGCTCCGACTTCAGCTCCTTGCCACCAAGCATCACGTTGTTGAGCGCCTTATCGAACTCGGCGCCGACGTCACCAATGCCCGGGATGGTGGGCGGGAAGTGCAGCACATCGATCTGCTCGGCGAACTTCGGCTGATGCTCAAGCTTCTTGAACTCCTCGGACTCACGCACCTCGTTACGGGCAGGCACCTGGCCACCCTTCGCCCACTCGACGGACTGTTCGGAGACGTAGTTCAAGAACACACGCGAAGCCTGCTGCTTATTCTCATCGGGCTTCTTCTGCACGGGCAGCGCCATCTGGTGAGAGCTCGACCACGCGGCATCCTGACCGCCGATATTCGGGAGTCGGACCACATCCCACTCCAGGTCTTTCTTCTCACCGAGGGTGTTAATCGCCCAGATGCCGTTCCAGTTGAAGGCGCACTCGCCGTTTTGTAGCGCGATGAAGTCGGCGTCCTGGGCCACCTTCGACGGGCTGTGCCCATCCTTCACAAGGCCCAGCCACCACTCGAACGCCTTCACTGCCTCGGGCGAGTTCCACGTCGCCTCCGTGGCATCGTCGTTATACATGGAACCGCCGAACTGGTAGATGAGCGATTGCATCGACTGGCCGCCCGTGAACAGGTGCGGGCTTGCCCAGTGACCCTTGATGCCCTTGCCCTTCAGCTTGTCGAGCGCGTCCATATACGCGTCGAACGTCATTGGCGGCTGTTCGGGATCGAGTCCGGCCTTCTCCATGACGGCCTTGTTGTAGAAGAACCCAAGCGGGTGCACATCGAGCGGCAGTGCGTAGCGCTTGTCCTTGTAGATACCCGCTTGCCAAGGAACCTCAGCGAAGTCGTCGCCCTTGAGATCAAGTGCCTTCGCGACGTCGTCGAGCGGCTGGATCACGTTTCTGGCAGCGTTGGTGGCGACGGAGTCGACGTGCATCACACAGATGTCGGGGCCTTTACCAGAAGACACCGCAGTGGGAAGCTTCGTGTAGAAGTCAGACCACTGCATGGTGTTGAACTCAACCTTGATGTTGTCATGCTCTTTGTGGAATGCGTCGACGATCTTCTTCATGTAGGCGCCGTCACCGCCGGTGAAGCCGTTCCAGAACGCGAGCGTGACAGCGGGGCCGTCGTATCCGCCCTTGCCGCCGTCGCCGCTGGCTTCGTTGTTACCGCCGCCTTGGTCCGTCGCAGATTTACCGCCACCACAAGCGGAGAGCCCACCGAGAGCGAGCGCGCAGGCAGAGACGCCAAGCAGGTTTCGTCGAGACATGGTTCGCATGATGTGTTTCCTTTCGGTTCTCAGCGTTGAGAGGTTTGTAGTCGGATGCAGTGCCAGGACACCGCCGGAAGATCTGCCGTGAGGCGTCCGCCTTCGACGCGCGCCTCACCCATGCGGGGCTGCACCGCGTCGGGATGCTCCTGGCTGTTGACGATGCTGTGGTCGTCTTCGTGAAGGAGCAGATGCTCCGCGAGTGTGACATCGCCCAGTGCGGAGAAATCGAGATTCAGCTCGCAGGCATCGTCGAGGCTCCGGTTCACGACGAAGAGTGCAAGCTCGCCATCGTCGTCGAGTGTGGCGGTTGCCCAGAGCTGCGGAACCTCGCCGTATGCCGGGGTGTCGATGACGGGCGACTCCATCGCGATGTCGAGCACCGTGCCCTTGGCGTACTTACTTGTGAGTGCGAATGGGTAGAAGATGGTCTGCCGCCACGCGGGGCCGCCTGGCTCAGAGCGAATGGGGGCGATGATGTTGGCGAGCTGCGCCTGACATGCCATACCTACGTCGCGGCTGCGGTTCACAAGCGTGATGAGGAACGATCCGACGACCACCGCGTCGAGCACGGAGTATGTGTCCTCGATGAGGCGCGGAGCGTGTTGGATCTCGATGGAGTTCTCGCCGCCGAAGCGCGACTGGTACCAGACGTTCCATTCGTCGAAGCTCACCGTGATGCGCTTGGTGGATTGCTTCACCGCCGCAACGTGGTCTGCCGTAGCACGAACGGACGCGATGAAACGATCCATGTCTTCCGCTGCACACAGGAAGCTCACCACGTCGCCATCGATGGGCTCGTAGTAGGCGTGTGCGCTGATGTTGGAGACGTAGTCGAAGGTGTGTTCGAGCACTTCTCGTTCCCAGGCGCCGAAGGTTGGCATCTGACGGTTGGACGATCCGCAGGCGACGAGTTCGAGAGTGTCGTCGAAGCGATGGAAGACGTTGGCTACTTCCTGGCTGAGCCTTGCGTATTCGTGGGCTGTCTTGTGGCCTACCTGCCACGGGCCATCCATCTCGTTCCCCAGGCACCAAATGTCAACGTTCCATGGCCGCTCGTACCCGTGCGCGACGCGGCGGTCGGCGAGTTCTGTGCCCTGCTCACCGTTGACGTACTCGAGGTACTCCATGGCTTCAGCCATGCCGCGCGAACCGAGATTCACCGCCAGCATGGGCTCGATCTCCATGCGCTCGCACCACGCCAGGAACTCGTTAGTGCCCACCTCGTTGGGTTCGATGGAACGCCAACCGAAGTCGAGACGGGTGGGGCGCTCTTCTTTCGGCCCTACTCCGTCTTCCCACCGATAGCCCGAGACGAAGTTCCCGCCCGGATATCGAACGAGCGAGACCCCCATCTCTCGCACCAACTCGGCGACGTCTTGACGGAATCCGTGCTCGTCGGCCGATGGGTGGTCTGGTTCGAAGATTCCCGTGTAGACGCACCGCCCCATGTGCTCGACAAACGACCCGAATACGCGCGGATTCACCGGCCCATGGTGCCAAGCGGGATGAATCACGGCGTTCGCCTTGCCCATATAAAGCCACTCCTTCGTGCTTCGCAACTCTGCGGTTACAACGGGAGCAAATCCCGGATATACGGCATATTACAACGGAGGTAAACTCAACACAAGAGGGTCTCCCTAATGTTCACTTGGCAGTGGAGTAGGCCCTTGCCAGGCATAGAACTAGTCAGAATAGGATTGCTCGCATGGCGGTCAGGCTGCAAGACGTTGCCCGGGAAGCTGGGGTCTCAATTAAGACAGTGTCGAACGTCGTGAACAACCGGCCCGTGGTGCGCCCAGCCACGCGGGCACGCGTCGAGGCAGCTATCGAGGCACTCGGGTATCGCCCCAACGCTACCGCCCGGCAGCTGCGGTACGGGCGCTCGGGCTTTTTGGCACTGGTCGTACCCCAAATCGATTCACCCTATTTCTCCACGCTCGCCAGCGCTTTTACTCAGAAAGCTCTCCAACGTGGGTGGGTCACGCTGCTGGAATCGACGCAGGGGTCCCGCGAAGCTGAGCTCGCCGTCCTCGCCGGACAGCAGAGCCACCTGGTGGACGGTATCGCCTTCTCCCCGCTGTCGCTTACGCCCGCCGATTTCCATAACCGCACAGATGCCACACCCATAGTGCTGCTGGGCGAGCGAGGTATCCCCGACGGGTTCCCCCATGTGGCCGTGGACTCTGTCGCGGCGGCGAATGCCGTCGCCTCACACTTTATTCACACAGGGCGACGCAGAATCGCGGCGATTGGGGTGGAGTCGGCGCAGGGGACGGCGTCAGTTCGCCTTGCCGGCTACCGTTCCGCCCTCGCGACGGCTGGACTACCCGAGCGGCCGGAGTACATCGTCGCAGTCAGTGAATACAGCCGCAGCGCTGGGCGCGACGCCATGGCCGGACTCTTGCGGCTTCCTGAACCACCCGATGCTGTGTTTTGCTTCAACGACGTCATGGCGATCGGTGCACTCAGGGCATGCGCTGACGCGGACGTTGACGTGCCATCACAGGTGGCGATAGCCGGCTTCGACGACATTCCCGAAGGCGAATTCAGCAACCCATCACTCACCACGGTGCGCCCTGATTTGGACGCGCTGGTGGAAGGCATATTGGATAACCTCCTCGGGCAAGTACAGGGGCGCGATGAGTGTTCCGTCGCGCCTGTGGGCTGGGAACTGATCGTGAGAGAGAGCGCACCCGCTTGAACCAGCCGTGCAACACGGGCCCTGGATTCGCACGCAGTAACCTACAGATGTGGTGAGCAACGATGCGGTCCCCCACATCTTCACACTTTCAATACTGCTCGAGACTGGAACCAGTCCCAGGGCTCTGAAAACTTGGCGAAATCCATTACAACCGAAGCCGGTCAGTTACTCGAGTGCTTGTAGTTGCAAACTCCAAAGGACTATTCAGCAATCTGACTGGAACTCGTTAACGCGTCTTCCCACACCTATCAGCGCGCCGATGTTCTCTCTGAGGGCCTGGGCGAGCTTGGGCTGGCAAAGCTCGATATTATAGAGCAGAAACACCCTGTCGATAAGGCCTACGAACGATCAGGCAAGTATGACCAGCTTTGGCATTCGCCGGTTCAGTTTCGACGAAACACTGAGCCTGAGCTGCCGCATGCGCCAGAATCTTGAGTTGTCGGAGAAACAATCTCTGGCTGATGGAGAAGTTCTCCTTTATAGGGCTCTTCGTAATTGAGGGTGTAGAGCGTGGTGGTGTGGGCCTGTCCGTGTCGTTGCCAGGGTAGACGTCGAGGTCTCCCTGAAGATGAGGGTTCCTACACTCTCCATCTGGAAGACCTCGACATGGATAAGCCTAGCTTCACGACCCCTGATCTTGATGCGTTCTGCCTCCTTGACACCCACGACCAAGTTGCAAACCGTGGAGGAGATCCTGGAGAGGCTCAGCTCCGATTTCCAGAACCGCACCTACCTCCGCAGCATGTCAGTGCTCCAGGAAGAGCCTGGCACCGGATAAACGGTCATCGGAATCTATCTCATGAAGCTCATGGCGGACTTCACACACACTCGATGCAGACAGCATCGACCACGACACCATGTGTTCAGAGCTCTTCCTACCAGGTCACAGGGAGGCATTCGAGGGTCTGTGCGTAGGCCTCGTGGTGCCGCAACAGTCGCTGCGGGAATCCGTCAAGGCATCTTCGCGAACACCCCGGACTCACCCCCGTCGATGGTGATGACGATGTTCACATCGCTGACGGCGAAGAGGAATTCAACGTACAGATCATCGACGAGGATCATCGACTCTCGCCGTATGCGATGCAGGCCCATGCCTCTCTCACGAAACGTTACCGCGACGTTAAAACTCGATTCTTCCATGGACAGTGACCTGAAGCGTCACAACTCGAGTGGGCGAGGAATCGAGCAAAGCATGTCATTATGCTGCTGGACTCCGGGAGATCTGTCCTCCGGCGATATTTCCAAGGCCGAATTCGACGTGCTCCTGGACCAGCTACAGGAATCGGAGTGCCAACTCTATGGCTTATCATCCGGATGCCCAGTCAGGGAAGCAATGAGTACCTCGTCGATGATCCGCCTCAACTATAACAACTCATTACCGAGAAAGAGAGGAAATCCGGTCTAGCCAGTATGGTTTCAGGTTATGCCTGGCCGTAAATCAGTTAGAAGACAACACCAAGGTCGATATCGATCTCGGCTCTGGCGCAACAAAGTGGTGGAACACAACCCCGATTGATTGGGCGAATTCCCCAACGTCGTTGGATGAATCCTGCTCCATTCACACCATTCGGGGCTTTGACCTCAACTACGCCGACGTCATCACCGGGCGTGATTTACGCTACGACGTATCCACGAGGCAGCTCTTCACCCATAGAAACAGCTCTTCGACGCCGCGGGCAGACGCAACAACACCACGGCCAGCGTCGCAACAACTGACGACATGCTGTTTGGGTACATCACCAACATTTGCACGGTACTACTGACCCGTGGCATCAAAGGCACGTTTGTCCACGCGGTCGACCCGACATTACAGCAATACCTGCGACAGTTCTTGCCGATTCCCTAATGATGTGGGCACCCGAGCGCGGCGTCAGCAAAACCTCCGCTGGTTCCGACGAGTACGCTGTCACGCGGGGATCACCCAACCATGCAGCAACTCAAACTGCACGACATCTCCCACTTGCCGAATGCTGTCACCCGGTTCGTGTACCACCAAGGTGCCCATCTCTGTTTCCAGCTCAACGACAGTATGCGTGCGTGCAAACCGTGACGCAATCACTTGCCCTCGCAACCCCGTCACTTCGCTCCCCTTCGCACCACGCAACCGGATGTCTCCGGGATGGAGGACGAGCGCCGCCGGGCCAGGCATCACTTCGCCTGGAATCGCCATACGGCTACGCCCGACTTCTATGATTACCCCCTCTTGGGCGCTGCTTACAACAGTGCCTGCGAAGATGTTGGGGATCCCCATGAATCGGGCGACGAACTGGCTCACCGGCCGTTGGTATACCTCGCGAGGCGTTCCCAGCTGCGCAACCGTCCCGTGCCGCAACACCAGGAGCGAATCACCTACGGCGCAGGCCTCATCAATGTCGTGCGTGACGTAGAGCGTCGCGGCCCCCTCGCGTCGCACGTGTGTGAGTAGGCTTTTTCGAATGGAGGCGCGCATCGTCGCTTCCACATGCGCAAGCGGCTCGTCAAGCAACAGCACACGCGGGTTGCGCACCAGCGTTCGAGCGAGCGATACACGCTGCGCCTGCCCACCCGACAAGGATTCTGGTTGCCGCTGAGCGAGCCGGGAGACGTTCATCGTCGCCATCGCAATATCGACGAGGTCCCGTCGCCGCAGCGCATCCATCTCTGCCCCATCGAGCCCAAACTCGATATTCTCTTGCACGCTCAACCCAGAAAACAGCGACGCCGACTGCGTCACCATCCCAGTGTTCCGCTTCCGAGCGGGAATGGTTGCGATGGAGGTACCGTCGATCTCAATCTCCCCGGAACGCATCGCATGTAGCCCCGCAATACTGCGCAACAGCGTAGTTTTCCCGCACCCAGACGGGCCGACGATCGCAAGCACTTCGCCGTCGCAGACCGCGAAGGACACCGCATCAAGTACACCCCGCACATCGCGCAGGGATTTGACCACCAGGTTCATGTCCTTCTCCTCCGCCCAAGTAGCGCGACTACGAACGTCACCGCCGCGGTCAACGTCGCCATGGCTAATGCCAACGCCGAGGCTTCGCTTAGCTTGCCAGCGCCCACAAGTGTCACGATCCTTGGCCCGGCGAGGGACAGCTCGGGCGGCTGTACAAACACCACTGGCGTCACCCGTGTCAGCACAACACTCGTCAGCATTACTAGGGTTACTCCGAGCGCAGGACGCATCAACGGCCAAAACACCTCCGACGCGGTTCGCACAGCACCAGCCCCGAGCAGCTCGGCAGCTTCGCCGCATTGCACCGATCTGCGCAGCCCAACAACCACCATCAGATACGCCGCAGGCACGCCGAACGTCATGAGGCAGAGCATCACTCCAATCATCCCTTGCAGGGGCGCCGCTCCTCCGACAAGCGCCGGGACGACAACCGGCCCGATCGGCATGGGATTGCGGTGATTTAGCGCGATCAACGCTCCAAGCGCGACTGGGGAGAGCACGAGCACGAAGAACATGAGTGGATCGAGGAGCCGCCCGCGGTGCCTCGCAAGCAGCGCAGTCCCACCGCCTAGAAGCAGCGAGAGAAACACCACCAGTATCGCGGTAACGAGCGTCATCGTGGCTGTAGCCCAAAGCGTTTCGGATTGTCTCCGCCACCGGGCAGCTTGCATGACGGTGGCACCAAACACGGCAGCGACACCAACGCCGACGAAGGCACCTAGGCTACGCACGATCCGCCACGGGTCGAGAAACTGCGCAAGCTCGCGTGACCCGCGCAACACCGGGAGCGCCAGCCCGCCTAGCCAGCGCGTCGCGATCATCGCTACTACCGCCGCCATCACCACGAGTGCAAGCACCGCACGCCCCGCCACAATGGCTGGGGCATCAGCAGTGATGGCATGCAAAATGAATGTGGCGAGCATCGGGCGCGCGTTCGCGAGCGCGAGCGGCACGGAGGGATCCGTCAACGCAAGCAACGCGCTCATCGCCCAACCGAGGCTGATGCCTGGCCCACAAGCGGGGAGCAACAGACGTCGCCAGAGGGACCATGGCGACACCCCGAGGTCCGCAGCGGCAAGCAGTTGTTGCGGATGGACGCGCGCCAACGAGCTTGCAACGCACACTGCCGCGATGGGAATGCCCGCCACGCCGTAGGCAGCCACGCAGATCACAATCGGCTCGAATCCCACGATTCGCCCCAGCGGCGCAGCAACCACCGCCGCGGGAGTTGCGAGCAGCCACCCAGCCAGCGCCAGCAACAGCCACGGTCTCGGGCTGACGCGCACTGCGATGGCCAGTATCAGACCGCCGAAGCTCGCGATCATTCCCGCCGCAGCTGCCATCACCATGCTTCGACACAGCACCCTCAGCATCGGCAGCCACCCGGTATCTGGCAACGTCGCGCCAGCATCGGCGGCATCGAGCCAAATGAGACGTAGGAATGGCACAGCGAGCAGCACCAGTAGCGCTGCGCCACCAAGCAGATCTCGGCGACGCCCCCGTCGGGGATTGGACCACCACGCGATGTCGGCAGTGCTAGTATTCGCCATCGCGAACTTCTGCAAGCCATTCAGTGACGAGCGCCTCACGCAATACGCTATTCACGCTGGAGTCTTTCACGAGCACTGGCACTTGCAAGGACGCAAGCACCCCGGCCAGATTGCCGTCGAGGTCCTCGGCGATGGGGCTCTGCCCGCTCACAGAGGAGGCTACCCGCTGCCCTTCCGAGGAAGTCACATAGCGGAAGAACCGCATCGCCTCACGCTGATGGCGCGCTCCATGCAGCACGGCTGCGGCACCGACCTCGTATCCTGTTCCATCGCGGGGAAACACAGTGGTGACTGCGCGAGATTGCGCTCGTTGCTGGTCGCAGTACGGCGCGAACGTCACGGCCACGCTCCCCCTCCTGGCAGCCACGAGCTGAGCGGGTGACGTCCCTGATTCAGCGATGTGCGCAGTCTGGGCATTCAGCGCTCTGAGAAACTGCACCCGCTCCTGTGCCGATGCGCTACGGGCATGTTGCACCAACAGGATCGTAGTTGCGGTGCCCGACGTCAGCGGATTGGGGATCACAATCTCTCCGCGAAGGTCTGGACGGAGCAAGTCCGCCCACGTCGCTGGCGGTTTCGTCGAATGTGCGACGCAAAACGCCAGAACCCCACCATAGATCCCTCGCCAGTACCCATCCGGATCATCGAATCTCGTGGGCGAGCCCGTGTGGGTGGGTTCGAGCAGTCCCTCGTCTTTGGCGCTCTCGTAAGCATCCGATGGCCCGCCCACCCAGACGTCAAACTCAGGCGACCGCCGGTGCTGCTGCAGCCGAGCTAGTGCTTGCGATGTCGGCAACCTCACGAGGGAAACGCGCACGTCGGCACTGACATAAGCTTCGACGAGCGCCTCGCAGGTACGTTCACTGTTCGAGCACAGTACCGCGAGCGTCTCCCCGCGCGTTGAAACCAGCAAGCTCGTCACCAGCAGCACGAGCGCTGCCAATACTGCGCAGCCACGCAACGCCGCTCGTCGAAGCCAAAGGGAACCGAACATAATTGACAAACTGTAGCGCGCGGCGCCCCAAGAAGGACACCGCGCGCTACTTAAAGAGGGAAGGGCTTCGATCAGCGCTCTGCCCGTTGTGCGATGAGCGCGCGCTCGTCACGGCCAACAATCCACATCAGAATCAGCGCCAAGACGACCACACCGAGAAGACACATGTAGGTGACGCTCCAGCCGAAGTGATCAATCAGGAGACCAACGCCAGTCGACGCGAGCGACGCGCCCAACAGGTAACCGAACAGCCCGGTGAATCCAGCTGCGGTACCGGCCACGTTGCTCGGGGAGAGATCAATCGCTTGTAGACCAATAAGCATGACGGGGCCGTAGATGAGTCCGCCGATCACAGCGATCAGTGTGTAGAACAACCACATCGGTGCAGTGGCGGGAAGCAACCAGTACATGGCCAGAGCAATGCCCACACCTCCGAGAAAGAGCAAGCCAGCCCCCGAGCGCCAACCCTTAAACACCTTGTCAGACACCCATCCGCACAGGATCGTACCGATGATGCCAGCGAGTTCATACACGGCGAACCCGATGAGCCCATCCTTGACATCCGCGCCGTGGATCTCCTGCGTCAGATAGACGGGGATCCAGTTGAGCACGCCGTAGCGAAGCGTGTACACGAAGACGTTGGTGAGGGCTAGCATCACGATCACGCGGTTCGTGAGGACGTGCTTGACCAGGGTTTCCTTCCATGTCATGGAGCCGCCCGTGGACTTCACCTTCGCCGGGTCGTTGCGATATTCCTCAATGGGAGGCAGACCAACCGCCTCCGGACGATCACGAATGAGCAGGAAGGCGATCAGCGCGACGGCGAGCGCAATGATGGCAGGGAACCAGAAGGCCGGTGTCCAGTCAGCCCTGTCGACCGCCCAACGCTGCAGCGCGAAGGCGGCGGCCACGCCTACCCCAGCGCCGCCGACATTATGTGCGCAGTTCCAGATGGAGGTTTTCCAACCGCGCTCGTTCGTCGAGAACCAGTGCACGAGCACACGGCCCGAGGGAGGCCAGCCCATGCCCTGTACCCAGCCGTTGATGAACATCATCAGCGCAAAGACGCCGACGGAGGCCGTCAGTGCCGGAACAAATGCCAGAAGCAGGTTCACCACCGCGGACAGTGCCAGACCAAGCGGCATGAAGTAGCGCGCATTTGCCCGGTCAGAGAGCATCGCCATGAAGAACTTGGAAAGGCCGTACGCAAACAGGACAGCGTTGGCCACCATGCCAATGCCCGTGGCATTCATCAGACCGTTGTCTTTCAGAATAGCCGCGACGAGCGACACATTATTTCGAATCAGATAGAAGCCGGCGTATCCGATGAAGATCCCCATGAATACGCTGAAGCGATAGCGCTTGTAGAGGCTATCCACCTCGTGGTCGGGCACTCGAGGCTGTGCGGGTGGTGCCGAAAGAAACCCCAGCGGCTTCTCTGCGGTGGTGGTTGACATAGAATTTGCTCCTTCATTGGGCGTGCATCAACGACGTGCATGCGTTCGCAGAGCAAGCGTGCGTCGGCGCTCAGTAACAGCGCTGCCTCACACGGTGACGCTTGGTGACAGCCTTGTCACCTTGCTTCCTCAACGTGTGCGCAGCAGGTATCCCTGGCCACGTTTGGCCTCGATCACTGTTGCGTCCACACCTACAGATGCCAATGCACGACGTAGTCGATACACGCTCGTCTTGAGCATCTCTCGACTGGCTGCGAGCTCGTCGGTTCCCCAAGCCTCATTGAGGATTGTGCGTTGCGACACCACTTCGTCGGGCTTGTTCGCTAAGACAGCAAGCAAGCGGAAGTCGGTAGGATTGAGCGGAAGCCCTACCCCATCCCACCAAGCCTCACCTGTTGCCCTGTCGAGCAGCAGTGAGCCACATTCGATGCGATGCATGGTCTGAGTGGGCAGCGAACGCCGCAGCAAACCTTGCGCTCGCAAGGCGAGTTCTCGAGGGCTAAACGGCTTGGTGACGTAATCGTCGGCACCTGCTTCCAAGCCTGCGATACGGTCTTTCTCTGCACCCAGCGCTGACAGCAACACAATGGGCATGTTGCTCCATGTGGCACGGATCCGACGAGTGAGCTCCACGCCCGACCCCAGAGGAAGCATCACATCAAGCACCGCTAAATCCACGTGATGCTGGCGCAGCAGACGCCAAGCCTGCGCAGTGTCGTGAGCAGCAATGCATTGAAAGCCTTGGGTCTCCAGTGCGAACGTCACAATTGACACCATCTGTCGTTCGTCGTCGACGACAAGCGCTACCGGCTGCATGAAACTCCTGGCATCAACACATGGACCATCGTTCCCTTTCCTGGCGCGGAATCCACCATGATTTGGCCTCCATGCGCATCGACGATGCGCTTCGCAACGCTCATGCCGATGCCTGTGCCAACGCGTCGGGCAGAGCCGGTGACGAACGGGGCAAAGAGGTTCTTTCTGTCTTCCGCACTCATTCCTTCCCCGCTGTCCATCACGGTGATGAGGGCACCGCTCTCCTCCGCGTCCGCAACACGTACCGTCACCACGCCTCCTTCTGGAGAATGCCGCACAGCATTATTTACCAGGTTCCACACGAGCTGCCGGATGAGGCCTGCGTCCCCCTGGATGGGCCGCATGCCGCCCTCAGCATCCACATGAATAGGCGCCGACGCGATGCGACGCATGCCCCGCGCAGCCTCCGCAACCACCGCACGCACATCCACGGTTCCGACGGTAAGCGGTTCGGATCCTGCGAGCCGGACATCGATGAGGAAGCTCTCGGCGATGTCGATCACCTGCTGCGTATTCTCCGTGATTGTCTCCACGAACCGTCGCTGCACATCGTTGAGTTTTCCCGGCAATTGCTCAGCGAGGAGCTCGGCCGCTCCTTTAACGAGCGCGAGAGGCGTTCGGATTTCGTGCGACACGGTGGCAGGCGCCCAATCACGCTGCAGCAGTTCTGCTTCGACGCGACTCAGCTCCAGCTGGACCTTTCGTCGCAGGCGATACTCGTGAGCGCCCCAGACTCCGAGCACCGCAGCACCGACCCAGCCGAGGATGCATGCAACCATCATCGGCTAATCGTGTCACACCTACGATGGCACCGCTTCAGCGCCTCAGTCGAGCACCTTGGCGGGCAGCGTCGCGGGCTTGAATGCCGGCCGACGTTCCTCATATGCCGCGATGTCTGCGTCGTGCTGGAGGGTCATCGAGATGTCGTCGAGCCCCTCCATGAGGCGGTAGCGCGTGAAGTCGTCGATCTCGAAGTCGATCACCTCATCGCCGACGGTGAGGGTGCGGTTGACGAGGCTCACTTTGATCGTGGCGCCTGGGTTGGCATCGATCCAATCCCACAGGTGTTCGACGGTCTCCTCAGAGACAACGCCGACGACGAGTCCAGCCTTGCCCGCGTTGTTGCGGAAGATATCGCCGAAGCGGGAACCGATAATCACCTTGAAACCGTAGTTTTGCAGCGCCCACACCGCGTGCTCACGCGATGAGCCAGTGCCAAAGTCCGGCCCCGGAATCAAGATGGTGCCGTCCTTGAATGCTTCCTGGTTCAAGACGAAGTCGGGGTCGTCGCGCCATGCAGCGAATAGCCCGTCCTCGAAGCCTGTGCGGGTGATGCGCTTCAGGTAGACGGCCGGGATGATCTGGTCGGTATCGACGTTGCTGCGGCGCAGCGGAACGGGGACGCCTGCGTGGGTAGAGAACTTGTCCATGGGTGTTTCCTTCTCAGAGATCGGCTGGCGACGCCAGGTGGCCCGTCACGGCGGTGGCTGCGGCGACGGCGGGCGACACGAGGTGCGTGCGTCCGCCCTTGCCCTGGCGGCCCTCGAAGTTACGGTTCGACGTGGATGCGGAGCGCTCCCCTGGCGCGAGCTGGTCGGGATTCATGCCCAAGCACATCGAGCAACCGGCGGCACGCCACTCAGCACCAAACTCGAGGAAGATCTTGTCGAGCCCTTCCTCTTCGGCCTGCAGACGCACGCGCGCAGAGCCGGGAACGACGAGCATGCGCACGTCGTCGCTGATCTTCCGCCCCTTCAGCACCTCGGCAGCCAGGCGAAGATCCTCGATGCGCCCGTTGGTGCAGGAGCCGAGGAAGACGGTGTCGACCTTGATGTCGCGCATCTTCATACCGGGCGTGAGATCCATGTAGTCGAGGGCGCGGCGCACCGTCGTCTTATCAATCTCGGACTCGAAATCATCCGGCGACGGCACCACTCCCCCAAGCTCCACGCCCTGCCCGGGGTTGGTTCCCCAGGTGACAAACGGCGTGAGCTTGGTGGCGTCGATGTGAATCTCGCGGTCAAATTCGGCGTCGTCGTCGGTGCGCAGGCTCTTCCAATACTCGACGGCCGCATCCCACTCCGCACCTTCAGGCGCGTGGGGGCGGCCCGCGATGTACTCGAACGTCGTCTCGTCGGGCGCGATCATGCCCGCCTTCGCGCCCCACTCGATCGACATGTTGCAGATCGTCATCCGCCCTTCCATGGACAGCGACTCGACCGTCGAACCTCGATACTCGACGATGTACCCCTGGCCACCGCCTGTGCCCACCTTCGCGATGAGCGCGAGCACAATGTCCTTGGCGGTCACACCTTTGGGAAGTTCCCCGTCAATATTCACGGCCATCGTCTTGAGCGGCTTCTGCGGCAGCGTTTGCGTGGCGAGCACGTGCTCCACCTCCGACGTGCCAATGCCGAACGCGAGCGCCCCGAACGCGCCATGCGTCGACGTGTGTGAGTCGCCGCACACGATCGTCATCCCTGGCTGCGTCAGCCCGAGTTGTGGCCCGACGACGTGGACGATGCCCTGGTCTTTATCACCCAATGAATGGAGTCGGACGCCGAAGTCCTCAGCGTTGCGCCGCAGCGTCTCAACCTGGGTGCGGCTCGTCGGGTCTGCGATGGGTTTGAGAATGTCCACCGTGGGCGTGTTGTGGTCTTCGGTGGCGAGCGTGAGCTCAGGACGTCGCACCTTGCGCCCAGCGAGTCGGAGCCCCTCGAACGCCTGCGGGCTGGTCACTTCGTGCACCAAGTGAAGGTCGATATAGAGCAAATCTGGCTCGTCATCGACGCAGCGCACGACATGCGCTTCCCACACCTTCTGGCTGAGAGTCTTGCCCATGAAATCACCTTCCGATAACGCGTACACCCCTACTGTGACTGAACGGCAAGCAGCCCAGACTTGCAGTCCGGATCTTGAAATGGATAGTCTCAGTATATGGACGAAACCAGCAGTGGAGTGGGTGTACTCGACAAGGCAGCGGCCGTGTTGAGCGCCCTGGAACACCAGCCCCTCACGTTGGCTGGCCTTGTGACTGCGACAGGTCTCGCGCGCCCCACTGCGCACCGCCTCGCCGTGGCGCTCGAATTCCACCGCTTCGTTGGCCGCGACTTGCAGGGACGCTTCGTGCTCGGCCCTCGGCTGATGGAACTCGCCGACTCCGCAGGCGAAGACCCCCTGCTCTCCACCGCTGGCCCGATCCTCACCCGACTGCGCGACATTACGGGAGAATCGGCGCAGCTGTTCCGACGCCAGGGCGACGTGCGAGTGTGCGTGGCCGCTGTCGAGCGCCCCCAGGGTCTGCGCGACACCGTGCCGCTCGGCGCCCAGCTCTCCATGAAGGCTGGGTCTGCCGCTCAGGTGTTGCTGGCGTGGGAAAACCCAGAGAGCATTCAGTCGCTACTCGAGGGTGCGAGCTTCACCCAGTCAATGCTGCACACCGTCCGACGTCGCGGCTGGGCCCAGTCGGTGGCTGAGCGAGAGCCAGGGGTGGCGAGCGTCTCTGCCCCGGTGCTGGCCCCGTCGGGAAAAATCATTGCCGCGGCCTCGTGTTCCGGGCCAATCGAGCGCCTGTCCCGCTACCCTGGCCGACTCCACGGAGCCGCAGTCATGGCTGCCGCCGAGCGGCTGAGCGAGGTACTGAAGCGTTCCGGCAATACCGACTGAACTAGAGAATGCACAACGCCTAGCCAGGTGAAACTGACTAGGCGTTGCACTTGTAGCCCCGACGGGATTTGAACCCGCGCTACCGCCTTGAGAGGGCGGCGTGCTGGACCGCTACACAACGGGGCCGAAGCAGGTGGAGAATCGCTTCTCCGCAGGGGTACCAGGACTCGAACCTGGACTAACTGAACCAGAATCAGTCGGGCTGCCAATTACCCCATACCCCTAGGTTGATGATGCGTTGGCACGTCGACAGACTCTACACGACGAAATCACCGCGTTGCAACATCATGGGGTGCGCGTGGCTAGGCGCATGTGCCGAGCAATCCAGCCAGCGACGAGCGCGAACAGCACGAAGGTCAGCATGTCCCATCCGGTCTTGGCCCAGGTGATCTCCCGCACCGCGCGAATCTCGGCGACGCTGCTGGTGAAAATGGCGTATCCGAACGCCCCTAGATTGTTCACGACGTGCGCCGCAATGCCCGCTTCTAAGCCGCCCGTCCACAGCACGAGCACCCCAGACACCAACCCGAAAGCCAGCCGGTGTGTGAACAGCGCCGGATTCTGCAGCCCGTGCATGAACGCGAAGATCAGCGACGAGGCAACCACACCAACCCACACCTTGCCCGTCATCGAACCGAACGCCTGCATCAGGTAGCCGCGGAAGAACACTTCCTCCGCGAGCGCTTGCAGCGGCGAGGACAACAGCACCACGAGCACGAACCAGCCCGCGTTCGACTGCCCTGAGTTGAACTGCGGCAAGCCTTGCCACCCAAACGACGCCCACAGCATGACGTTCAGCAGGACCACGGCGACGAGCACCGTCGCGAGCAAGTACCGCCACCGCATGCCGGGCTGCACGGAGAACGTCCATTTCGCCGCTCGGCCATGCACGAACCGCGCCACCGCCAGTGCCACGAGCGTGAGCGAGGCCAGGGCGAGATGCCCGGCGAGCAGCCCTTCGGGGATCTCGTATGCGCGCGCCCACTTGGAATAGGTCGGGAAATCCTGCACACCACGCGCCCGCGCACCGACGAAGAGCACCACCTGCTGCACGACTGGGAGCAACACCACATAGCTACAAAAGGCCAACAGGATGCCCATCATCGCCCGGAACGGCTCGGCAGGCTGCAGCGCGAGCGCATAAGGCACGTCGGACGGCGGATCCTCCGGTGCCCCACGATGCAGCAGCGTCGGAGGCTGACTGGAGTGGCTCATTCGTCGGCGACGGGGTTGCTCAACGTGCCGAGCCCGTCGATGGTGATGCTGACTTCGTCCCCGGCGTGTATATCGCCGACTCCTGCCGGAGTGCCGGTGAGGATGAGGTCACCAGGCAGCATGGTGATCGACTTCGTGAGCTCGACGACAATGTCGGTGATGCTGCGCATCATGTCGCGCGTGTTGCCGTCTTGGCGAATTTCGTCACCAACGACGGTCTGGATGCTGAGCTGCGACGCCTCCTCAATACTGAGATGCGTGTTGATCCACGGGCCGAGCGGCAGGAACGTGTCGGCACCCTTGGCTCGCCACCATTGATTGTCGCTCCGTTGCCAGTCGCGGGCGGTCACATCGTTGGCGATGGTGTAGCCGAAGATGACATCCTTCACGCGCTCCGCGGGCACCTCCTTACAGAACCGGCCAATGACAATCGCGAGCTCACCCTCGTAGCTCATCTCGGCGCAGCCGGCAGGCTTGATGATGCTCTCGCCCGGGCCGATCACCGTCGTGTTTGGCTTGAAGAATGCCAAGAGCTCCGACGGTGCCTCGCCGCCCATTTCCTGCACGTGATCGGCGTAGTTCTTCCCGATGCCGATGATCTTGCTGCGCGGAATCACCGGTGACAGCAGACGCACATCCTCGAGGTGAAACCGCTCCCCCGTGTAGTTCACGGGCACCCCGGCCAGCGGGTCGGCGGTGAGTGAGGCGATCGTGTCGGGGTGGTCGCCGTCGTCGACCGCCAGCTCGATGATGCCGTAAGTGGGTTCCATACCGTCGCGGGTGAATCGTGCAATACGCATGCGTTCAGCCTATCGTCCCGGCATGCACCGCCACAGCCACCAGAAACTGCTCGGCCAGGCGCCGCCCGACGAGCGCCACCTGCGCATCCACGGCCTCCATTTCGCGCCGGATCGCCGCGCCGTCGCCGCCATGCCCGTTCGTCCACAGTTCCATACGCTCAGGCGACACCTCGGGATGAAACTGCACACCGACAGCCGAGCCGATGCGCATCGCCTGCACCTCACAGCGCGCCGACGACGCAAGCAACGAGGCGCCGTCGGGGATGCGTGTGACGGCGTCGTTGTGAGATTCTGCGACGATACTCGCGCCGGCACGTGCGAACTCGCCCACCAGCGGGTCCGACACTGTCTGCTCGCTCCAGACAACTTCCGCCGCGCCTTCTTCGTCGCGCCCGGCAGCAGGCGCCTGCACCTCGCCGCCGAACTCGTGGGCGAGGATCTGATGCCCGAGGCAGATACCGAGCGTGGGGACGTGCGCGTCCACGGCACGCCGCAGCATGTGCATCACCGCCGGCAACCAGGGCGATGTGGCGTCGTCGACGGCGCTCGCCGGCCCCCGAGCACGATGAGGCCGTCCGCGAGCTCGGTCAGGAACGCGTCGGGATGCTCCCACACGCGCCGGACGTCGAGCTGCGCGCCTGCACGAAGCCACGGTTCGAACCTGTCGAGCGGGCAGAGCACGTCGAGTTCCAGCACGGTGATGCGCGGCAGTGTGTGGAGGGAAGCATTGGGCATGCTCCGAACGGTAGACCATCGCTGGCGGGATCGCCCAGGTGGTGAAACGGCGTGGGCGGACGGCGCGTCGGTGGCTAGTGTGGCAGGCATGACGCGCAAGAACATCGCAGTGATTGGCGGGGATGGCATCGGCCCCGAGGTGACCACCGAAGCACTCAAGGTGCTGCACGCCGTAGCGCCTGACGCATTCAACTGCACGCACTACGACCTTGGCGCGGAGCGCTGGCAGCGCACCGGCGAGGTGCTTCCCGACTCCGTGCTCGACGAACTGCGCGGCGCAGACGCGATCGTGCTGGGCGCGGTGGGGGCGGCTCCCGGATCGAAGGCGATACCGTCGGGGCTTCTGGAACGCGGGTTGTTGCTGCGCCTGCGCTTCGCGTTCGACCACGCCGTGAACCTGCGCCCCTCCACCCTCTATCCGGGGGTGCCGACGCCGCTCGCACCCGAGGTGGTGGAAGGCAAACAGGTCGATTTCGTGGTGGTGCGCGAGGGCACCGAGGGCCTGTACTGCGGCAACGGCGGCGCGGTGCGCGTCGGAACGCCGCATGAAATCGCCACCGAAGTGAGCGTGAATACCGCCTACGGTGTGGAGCGCGTGGTGCGTGACGCGTACGAGCGGGCCAGCCGTCGTCGGGGGAAGCTGACGCTGCTCCACAAGCACAACGTGCTCGTCAACGCGGGCAAGCTCTGGAACCGTGTCGTCGCTGAGATCGGCGAGGAGTTCCCCGACGTCGAGACGAACTATCTGCACATCGACGCGGCCATGATCGCGTTGGTGAAGGATCCGGCGCAGTTCGACGTGATCGTCACCGACAACCTGTTCGGCGACATCGTTACCGACCTCGCGGCCGCCGTCACCGGTGGCATCGGGCTCGCCGCCAGCGCGAACATCAACCCGTCGCGCGAGTTCCCGAGCATGTTTGAGCCCGTCCACGGTTCGGCACCCGACATTGCAGGCCAGGGCATCGCCGACCCGACCGCGGCCATCTCCTCGATGGCACTGCTGCTCGATCACCTGGGGCTGCCCGAGCAAGCGGCGCGCGTGCAGGCCGCCGTCGCAGAAGATATCAGCGAACGCGGAGCAGGCCCGGTGCGCACCACCGAGGTCGGCGACCGCATCGCAGGAAGGATCGCATGAAACCCGTCGCAGTCATCACCGGAGCCTCGCGCGGCATCGGCGCAGCCATCGCCCGCGAACTCGTACGCACGCACCACACTTTCGTCGGCGGCACCAACCCCGAGAGCGTGCAGAAGGTCGTCGACGAGTTGGGCGACGCCTCGCCGTTCGTCGCCGACCTCAACGACGACGCCGCACTCGCCGCGGCTGCAGAGCAGGTGGAGCGCTGCGACGTGCTCATCCACAGCGCCGGCATCGAAGCATCCAAGCCCATCGCGGAGACCACGCGCGACGACTTCCGGCAGATCTTCGAGATCAACCTATTCGCCGTCGCCCAGCTCACCACGCTGCTGCTGCCCAAGCTGCGAGAAGCCTGTGGCCACGTATTCACCATCAACTCAGGCATGGGCATACGCTCCCGAGCGAACGGCGCACTCTACAGCGGCTCGAAGTTCGCGCTGCGCGCCTTCACCGACGCGCTGCGCGAGGAGGAACGCGGCACCATTCGCGTAACCTCGATCCACCCCGGACGCGTCGACACCGACATGCAGCGCGCCATGCAGGAGCGCGACGGCAACCCGTACGAGCAGGGCAACTACATTCGCCCGGGCGCCATCGCTGATCTCGTCCGACTCGCCGTCGACGCGACGCCCGAGGCAATGATCGAATATCTCGAGGTTCGCCCGGTCGCCACGTCGTAGCCGGCCAGGGGCGGCTGGCTACTCGGTTTCGCCTGCCACGACGTCGGCTTTCCCAACGCGCTGCTTCAACACGTCCAGCAGGTCGATGCCGGTGGTGTTTTTCACCAGTTCGACAGTCTGCAACATGTTGTCGTTGACCGTCTTAGGCAGCGCGGAGGCACCGTCGGTGGATACGACGGTGAGCTTGTCGATGGAGCTGAGTGGCGCGGCCACCTTCTCCGCCACCTGCGGCAACACCTCGATGAGCATCTGCAGCACGGCTGCCTCGTTGTAGTGCGCGAAGGCTTCGGCACGCTTGTCCATGGCTTCGGCTTCCGCGGTACCGACGGCGGCAACCGCAGCCGCCTTCGCCTCACCCTCGGCGCGCACAGCTTCGGCCTCCGCGATACGCCGAGCCTTCTCAGCCTCACCGCGCTTCGCACCCTCGAATGCCTCGGCCGTCGCGAGCGCCTGGCGACGAGACTGCTCGCCCTCACCGGAGAGGCGCTGACGCTCGGCGTCGGCCTCGGCGTCAGCGATCGACGCGGCCTTGCGCGCCTCCGCTTCGTAGATGGACGCCTGACGCCTCGCCTGCGCCTCCGTCTCAATCTCGTAACGCTTCGCGTCGGCAGGCTTGCGCACCTCGGTGTCGAGCTGGCGTTCCTTCAGCGCAGCCTGCCGCACAGCCACCTTCTCCTGCTCGGTGAGAATGGCCTGGTCACGGTCGGCTTGAGCCAGCGGGCCGGATGCCGCGGCCTGCGCCTTCGCGGCGTCCGTCTCGGCCTGGATCTCGGCTTCCTTCAGCACCAGGGCGCGCTCGGAGATGGCGATTTCCTGCGACGCGGCAATGCGCGCCTGCTCCGCCTCACGGCGAGCGTCGGCTTCGGCGATGGCAGCCAGCTGGCCAACCCTCGCGGATTCGGGGCGCCCGAGGTCGGAGAGGTAGGTGCCGTCGTCGGTGATGTCCTGAATCTGGAAGGTGTCGAGCACCAGGCCCTGACCCGTGAGCGACGCCTCAGATTCGTCGGCAACCCGCTGCGCGAAGGCGGCGCGGTCACGGATGATCTGCTCGACGGTGAGCGAACCCACGATGGAGCGCAGCGAACCTGCGAGGGTTTCCTGCGTGAACGTCTCGATTTCTTCCTGCTGCATGAGGAAGCGCTGCGCTGCGGCACGGATGGAGTCTTCATTGCCGCCAACCTTGACGATCGCGACGCCGTCGACGTTGAGCTTGATGCCCTGCCCGGACACGGCGTTGCGGATGGTCACCATGATGCGCCGCGAGGAGAGGTCCAGCACGTGCAGGCGCTGCACAAACGGGATGACGAACACGCCGCCACCCATGATAACTTTCTGGCCGGACAGGTCGGTGGAGACCAAACCAGTCTCAGGGTTCGTGACCGCTTTACCCTTCTGACCAGTAATGATGTAGGCCTCGTTGGGACGAGATACCTTGTAGCGGCTCGCGATGAGCCAGAGGATGAGCACGACGAGCAGCACTGCGCCGCCAATACCCAAGACGATCGGTGGAAGTTCGTGCATAGTGTTTCCTTAACCAGGGTCAGGGCCGGAGCCGATGGATTGTGGCGGTGGTAGTTCTTCAATCGAGGTGACTTCGACAGCCGTGGGCGACAGGACACTCGAAATCCAGACCTCGGTACCCGCGGGGATCGCCGTATCGGCCCGAGCAGAACGCTTACGCGAACCTCCGGTGCCGAAGATGCGCACCTCGCCGTAGCCTGACTCCGGGATGTCCGTGATGACACGCCCGGTGGCACCGACGAGAGAATCCGAGCGGAACGTGGCGGCATTCTCCCCTCGCTTCAACACACGGGTGAGCGCCGTCGCACCCCACGCCGCCAATACTCCAGCAACGATGCCAACGACGACCGCGATGGCCGTGACGTCCACGATGCTGAGAGAGATCACTCCCCCAAACCCGAAGGCACCCAGAAAAGCCGCGAGGCTGGGAACGGAAAAGAGGTCGCTGCCCAGGAAATCAAGGTCAAAGACCCCTTCGATGATCTCACCGAAGAGCAGCGACGCCGCAACGATGACCAAACCGACGATGCCAATCGTCAAGAAAACCACCATGCAGCGTCCCCTTCTTCATCACCACTATACCGACGACATGGCTCACCCAGATGCGTGCGGCAGGTTGCCGATGCGCCACCGACTGCTGGGAAGCTCGGAGTTCGGCCCTACGGCAACCTTTGCGGGGCTCACCGAGTGCGCGCAGGGGATGTGCAACAAGTCCGGGCTGATGGCCGGATCCACTCCCCGCAGCATTACTGAGCGTCCGCTGTCAGGGACGCGACCCACGCGTCCAGCTCGTCGCGCCGGGGCGCGGAATCCGCACTGCCCACACGCGTCACCGAACACGCCGCGGCCACGTTTGCGCGCGCAGCGGCCTCGCGGAGCGGCATTCCCTGCGCGAGCAGCGCCGCGAGGTTGCCGGTAAAAGTGTCACCAGCGCCGACGGTGTTCACGGCCTTCACCTTGAGCGACGGGACCGTCTGGGTACCCTCGTCGTCGACGACGAGCGCCCCCTCCTCACCGAGCGTGACGATGAGGTCCAGGTTCATCTTCGCGTGCACAGCCTGCGCCACCTCGTCGATGCTGCACTGCGTGCTGATGCCGATCGATTCGGCCAACTGCGCGAGCTCGCTCTCATTCGGCAGCAGGAGGTCGACGTGTTCGAGCAGCCCGACGGGAATCTCGCGGAAGGGCGCGGGGTTGAGGATCACCGTCTTGCCCGCCTCGTGCGCGATCTGCGCGGCGGCCTGGTTCGCATCCTCCGGAACCTCCAGCTGCATCACGACCACGCGCGCAGCGCGAATCTGCTCCGCCTGCTGCTGCACCTGCTCAGCGTGGAGCTCAAGGTTCGAGCGCGGAATGATGACAATGCAGTTTTGCCCCTCGTCGTCCACCATCGGCAAGCCGACGCCGGTGCCCACCTCGTCGTCGACACTCACCCCGGACGCGTCAACCCCCTCGCGCTCCAGCCAGGTGCGGAACTCCTCGCCGTAGGCATCGTCGCCGACTCGTCCGACCATCGCCACCGACACACCCGCGCGCGCCGCCGCGATGGCCTGGTTGAAGCCCTTGCCACCGGGGGTCATCGTGAACGACGAACCGGTGATGGTCTCCCCTGGCCTGGGGAACCGTGGGGTGCGGGCGATGAGGTCCATCATGAAGGACCCCACGATGCAAACGTCGCTCATCCCTTGCTCCCGGGGACGAGATCGTCGGCATCTAGCGCCTGGCCGAGTGAACCGCCGACGTGGTGCACCGCGAAGTCGTCACTGGTGAAGCCGCTGTGGGTCATGAGAGCAGCGGCGAGCGCGTCGCCGACCGCGAGTGTTGCCGTCGTGGATGCGGTGGGAGCGAGATTCAGCGGGTCGGCTTCCGTGTCCATGGCCAGCTTGATGGTGATCTGCGCACCCTGAACCAGCGGCGAGGATTCGTCGCGGGTGATGGCCACGACGGGAATGTTGCGGTGGTTCAGCACCTGCACGAAGCGCACGACTTCCGCGGTCTTGCCGGAGTTGGAAATGGCGATGACCACGTCGTCCTCCGTCACCATGCCTGCGTCACCGTGCAGCGCCTCCGTGCTGTGCACGAAGAACGACGGGGTGCCGGTGCTCGCGAAGGTGGCGGCCATCTTCGACGCGATGTGCCCCGACTTGCCGATGCCTGTCACGATGAGTCTGCCGCGCATACCGACGATGAGTTCGAGCAGCTGCGGCAGCACCGCGTTGAGGGGCTCGATCTGGCGCTGCAATGTGGCGATCTCAATCTCGATGGCGCGCTGGGCGGCAGCGATGGCGTCGCCGAACGAACCGGCGTCTGCGCTCGTGACTGGTGCTGACATGTGATACCTCTTCCGTTCGCGTCGGGTTCTCGAAGGCTGATCGATGCATGCCGAGAACTCACTCACTGCAATGATGGCAGAAATCGATTACAGCTACAAGGTTGAGGCCAATTTATCCCCACACTTGGGGGGCCGGTGTGTCGATAATCACGGTGTTTGCACCGTGGCCACCCGACGCCATCCGGCTTTGCAGCAACAACCACGCTTCGCGCGCTAACTCGCCTACGGGTAGCGGCGTGATCTGCACTTGACCCGACATTGACGTCGCAAACGGCAACTCGCCAATGACGCCAACAATGGTGTCGGAGTCCCTTCTTGTAGCGAGTTCCCTCAACACCCCAACCCCGGCCAGGTTATTCGTCGCGAGAATGGCGTCTGGTGGGTTGGGAAGGTCGAGCAGCTGCGCCGCGGCGTGGCGTCCACCTTCGACGCGGAAATCGGCGTGGATGAGCAAGTCATCGTCGGCGACGAACCCGCGTTCGCCGAGCGCGTCGCGCCACCCTTCGGCACGCTTCTCCGCCGTGGAGAGCCTCGACGGGCCAGTCACGCACGCGATGCGTGTGCAGCCTGCATCGGCGAGGTGCTTCGTCGCTACTGCTCCAAGTTCTCGGTTGCTGAACCGCACCGACGGATACTCCCCCGGCAGTTCGCGGTCCACGGCGACGACAGCCATGCCGCGCTCCACCAAGGGCCGCAGGTCGGTTGTGTCAGACGCGGGGAAGACGATCACCCCCGCCATCTGTGAGTCGATAGCCACTTGGAGATACCGCGCTTCTTTGGTTGGATCCTCATCAGAATTGCACAGCACGATGGAGAGCCCCTGCTCGTGGGCTTTGTCTTCTACCGTCCTGGCAAAGGTGGTGAAGAACGGGTTTTCGATGTCCGCGACGACGAGGCCCACCACGTCCGACGTGCGTCGACGCAGCGTCCGGGCGGCGCGGTTTGGGGCGTATCCGAGCTTGTCAACGGCGCTTCGCACTGCTGCTTGAGCCTCAGGCCGCACGTTCGCCCCGTTCAGCACCCGCGAGACCGTCGCCACCGACACACCCGCTTCCTGCGCGACGTCGATCATCCGCACCATGGGATCACACCCTCGTTCATCTCGTCGTTCACGAGCCAGTGTGTCACGAAAGCGGGAAGCACCGCGGAATACACGAGACGGTATAACCCAATATCCACACGGGTTTGCGAAATCGGCCCAAAATGAGCTGTTTCGACAAACGCGTGTGGATATCGGGTTAGTGAGAGCCAGTCATGGCTCTCGACGACACTTAGCGTCCGGCTTCGCCTTCGCTGTAGTCGTCGGAGACCTTCGACCAGGAGTACAGCTTGCGCAGCTCGCGACCTACAGACTCAATCTGCTGGCCCTGGCCCTCCTCGCGGAGCTTCTTGAACTCCGGCGCGCCGGCGTCCTGGTCATCGATGAAACGCTTCGCGAACGCGCCCGACTGGATATCCGCCAGCACGGCCTTCATGTTCTCGCGCACATGATCGTCGATCACGCGCGGGCCGGAAACGTAGTCGCCGTACTCCGCGGTGTCGGATATCGACCAGCGCTGCTTCGTGATGCCTCCCTCGATCATGAGGTCGACGATCATCTTGAGCTCGTGGAGGCACTCGAAGTAGGCGATTTCGGGCTGGTACCCCGCTTCGACGAGCGTCTCGAATCCGGCCTGCACCAGCGCCGACGCGCCGCCGCACAGCACGGCTTGCTCGCCGAAGAGGTCAGTCTCGGTCTCCTCAGTAAAGGTGGTCTTGATACCACCGGCTCGCAGTGCGCCGATGGCCTTGGCGTAGGAGAGCGCGAGTGGCCAAGCGTTGCCCGACTCATCCTTCTCGACGGCGATGATGGCAGGAACGCCGCGTCCGTCCACGTACTCACGACGCACGATGTGACCGGGGCCCTTCGGGGCCACCATGCACACGTCCACGCCGGCCGGGGGCTGAATGTAGCCATAGCGGATGTTGAAGCCGTGTGCGAAGAACAGCGCGTCGCCCTCCGCGAGGTGCGGGGCGATCTCTTCCGCGTAGAGGGTGCGCTGCACCTGGTCGGGAGCGAGCACCATGATGAGATCGGCTTCCTCAACGGCCTCAGCGACGGGGAGCACGCGCAGCCCCTCGGCTTCCGCCTTCGCCGCAGACTTCGACCCCTCGCGCAGACCAACGCGCACGTCCACGCCAGAATCGCGCAAGCTCAGCGCGTGCGCGTGACCCTGCGAACCGTAGCCGATGACGGCCACGTGGCGGCCCTGGATCACCGAGAGGTCAGCGTCGTCGTCGTAAAACATCTCTGCCATGTGTGTTTCCTAACTTATTTGTGGGACTTGATGGACATGGCCTTAGCGCCGCGCCCCAGCGCGACGTGGCCGGATTGGGCAAGCTCTTGGATGCCGTGCGGTGCCAGCATATTGAGCAGGGCCTCAAGCTTCTCTGTACTGCCTGTGGCCTCGATCGTGATCGAGTCGTTGGACACGTCCACGGCCTTGCCACGGAAGAGGCCCACGACGTCGATGATCTGGCTGCGGCTGGTCACATCCGCCTTCACCTTCACCAGGATCATCTGCCTGCGCACGGCGTTGGATTCGAGTTCGAGCACCTTACGCACCTCAATCAGTTTGTTGAGCTGCTTCACGATCTGCTCGAGCGCGGCCTCATCGTCGACATTCGCGACGACCGTCATGCGCGAAATTCCTTCGCGCTCGGTCTCGCCGACGGCGAGAGACTCAATATTGAACCC
This sequence comes from uncultured Tessaracoccus sp., assembly GCF_947255005.1. GTDB lineage: Bacteria > Actinomycetota > Actinomycetes > Propionibacteriales > Propionibacteriaceae > Arachnia. The sequence continues at coordinate 36,440 of NZ_CAMYFI010000002.1, forward strand.
CCGACGGGAAAACAGCGCGGCGATGCGAGTCAAGACGCCCGGGCGGTCTGACACCAGGATGCTCAGCGTGTGCGTGTTCACAGGATCTCTTCTTCCCATTCGGGCGCCATGTCACGCGCCACTTTAATTTCATCATTGCTGACACCTGCGGGCACCATCGGCCACACCATGGCGTCCTTCTCGACGACAAACTCCACCACGACGGGGCGGTCGTTAATCTCCATCGCCTTGCTGATCGCGTCCTCCATCTCTTCCTCGTTGGTGGCGCGAAACGCTGCGCACCCCATCGCTTCGGCCAGCATCGGGAAGTTGGGCCAGTTTTCGGTGAGCAGGTCGGTATTCGAATAGCGGCCCTCATAGAATAGGCTTTGCCATTGCCGCACCATGCCGAGCACGTTGTTGTTCATGACGGCGATCTTCACTGGAATCTGGTTGACCGCACAGGTGACGAGTTCCTGATTCGTCATCTGGAAGCAGCCGTCGCCGTCGATACCCCATACCGTGCGGTCGGGATTGGCAACCTTGGCGCCCATCGCGGCGGGGACACAGAAGCCCATCGTGCCAGCACCACCGGAGTTCAAGAAGGAGTTCGGCCTCTCATGGGGCAGGAAGTGCGCAGACCACATCTGGTGCTGCCCTACACCCGTGACGAAAATCGTGTCGTCCGGTGCTCGCTGCCCGAGTCGTTGAATCACTTCCTGCGGCGAGAGCTTGCCGTCGGCGGGTTCGTCCCAGCGAGGCTGGTAGCGCTCCTTCATGCCGCGCAGGAGCGCCACCCAAGCCGAAGTGTCCGGGGCTTTGTGGGAGCGTAGCTGTTCGATGAGGCTTTGCAGGGTGAGCTTCACGTCGCCGACGATAGGCACGTCGACGGGAACGTTCTTGCCGACCTCCGCGGGATCGATGTCGGCGTGGATGACCTTCGCTTCCGGTGCGAAGCTGGACACGAGCCCGGTGACGCGATCGTCGAACCGGGTGCCGAGCGCGACGAGGAGGTCGGCCTTCTGCAGTGCCCCCACCGCTGCGACCGTGCCGTGCATGCCCGGCATACCCATGTGGAGATCATGGCTGTCGGGAAATACGCCGCGGGCCATGAGCGTCGTGACAACCGGAATGTTGGTCATCTCCGCAAGCTGGGCCAGCTCTTCATGGGCCCTGGCGGCCATCACACCGCCCCCGACGTAGAGCACCGGGCGTTTGGAAGCGGAGATCAGCCTCGCCGCTGCCTGGATCTGCCGACCGTGCGGGGTGACCGTCGGCTTATAGCCGGGAAGATCCATCTCTTCTGGCCAGCGGAACTCCCCCACGTTGGCCAGCGCGTCCTTGGCGATGTCGACGAGCACGGGTCCCTTACGCCCGGTACTCGCGATGTGGAATGCCTCCTTGATAGCCAGCGGGATGTCTTCCGTGCGCTTCACGAGGAAGCTGTGTTTCGTGATTGGCATCGTGATGCCACGGATGTCGGCTTCCTGGAAGGCGTCGGTGCCAATCGCGGCCGAGTTCACCTGCCCAGTGATTGCGACGAGCGGCGTCGAATCCATGTAGGCGTTGGCGATGGGGGTGACGAGATTCGTCGCGCCGGGCCCCGACGTCGCGATACACACGCCCACCTCACCTGAGGTCATGGCGTAGCCCTCCGCGGCATGTCCGGCACCCTGCTCATGGCGGGTGAGGATGTGGCGAATCGAGGAATCCATGAGCGGGTCATAGGCGGGAAGAATGGCTCCCCCAGGAATACCGAACGCCACCTTTACGCCCACGCGCTCCAGCGACTCGACAAGCGCCTGCGCACCCGTGAGCAGTTCACCGTCCTGCTTGGCCATGGGATTCCCTTCTATCTTGTGTCACCTAATAAAAAACCCCCGAGGCCAAGTGGCACACGAGGGAGCGCTTCGAGAGTTTCAGGCGAAGCGCTTCTAGATAATTACGAGGTGACGAATGGTCATGCGGCAACTCTCGCGCATGACCACCACCAGCGTCAACTACGTCTCAGGATGTGGACCATTTGCCGACGAGTTCCCCGCTGTCGCCGCCGTCAACGATGCGGCGATGGGTGTCGTCGACCGATTCTGTCACCTCGCCACGCATCGCGGGGATACCCGGGTTATCCGCGTACCGCGGAATGACGTGGATGTGGGTGTGGAATACCTCCTGACCTGCATCGGCGCCCGCGTTGGATAGCACGTTGACCGCTGTCGCGCCCAAACGATGCTTCAGCAATGTGCCGACGTGAGCCACCGTCGGGGCGATCTCGGCGAGCACCGCGTCGTCTTCGAGCACGTCGGTACTGTGCCGACGAGGCACCACCAACGTGTGCCCCACTTGCCAGGGTGCGATGTCTAGGAACGCGACGGCGTGCTCGTCAGCATGGATGAGCTTCGACGAGATCTCTCCGGCGATGATCTTGCAAAATAGGCAATCCATGCTGCCATCCTATAGCCGGACGGTGGTGCGATCAGCGAACTTCGAAGCCCGCCGAACGTAGGCCATCTTTCACATCAGCGATTCGCAGCGTGCCGAAGTGGAACACGCTTGCGGCGAGCACGGCGTCGGCTCCGGCGCGGACTGCGTCGACGAAATGCTCGACGGTTCCGGCTCCTCCGGATGCGATGAGCGGGCAGGTGACAACGTCGCGCACCGCCTGGATCATCTCGAGGTCGAAGCCGTCTTTCGTGCCGTCGGCATCCATCGAGTTGAGCAGGATCTCTCCGACACCGCGACGTGCCGCGTCGCGCGCCCAGACGAGGAGATCGATGCCTGCGGAGGTGCGGCCGCCGTGGGTGGTGACGCCGAATCCCGACGGCATGTCGGGATCTCGTCGGGCATCGAGTGAAAGGATGAGCACTTGTCTGCCGAAACGCTCTCGGATTTCGTCGATCACAGCGGGTCGGGCGAGTGCGCCGGTGTTGATGCCCACCTTGTCGGCTCCGCAACGCAGGAGCAGGTCAACGTCATTCACCGATCGGACGCCACCGCCGACGCCCAGCGGGATGAAGACGTTCTCCGCACAGCGCTGCACGACGTCGCGGGTGGTGCTGCGTTCTTCAGCGGAAGCGGAGACGTCAAGGAAGATGAGCTCGTCAGCACCCTCGTCGTTGTATTTTTCAGCGAGCTCGACGGGGTCGCCCGCGTCTCGCAAGTTCATGAAGTTCACACCTTTGACTACACGCCCGCCATCAACGTCGAGGCAAGGAATCACGCGTACGGAAACACCCATAGAGAACAACGTACCTCCCCCGCGCGCAAGGTAGTGCGGCTGTCGTCATCGCGAGACGAGATTTCGATGCGCCCGCTACGCGGGCTACTCAATCATCGGCGAGGATCAGGTGCCGGGGTTTCGATACGCGAGCTCCGCTCGCTACTCAACCACCGGGGGTGGCCGACACCCGACCGTCGAGTAGCGGCAAAGCCGCGTATCGAGACGCATTATCGATTGCGAGGCTTCTTAGAGAGACGTTTGATCTCTTCCCAATCACCATCAATAAGAGCCTGCCGCTTCGCGTGGCTCCAGCCCTGCACGCGTTTCTCCATCGCGAACGCATCCGCGACACACTCAAACTCTGCTGCGTACACCATCGCCACCGGAAGCCTCCTGCGAGTGTACGTCGCGCCCTGGCCTGCAGCGTGCGTGGCCAGTCGCGTGTGCAGATCCCTTGTGCTTCCCACGTAGAACGTTCCGTCATTGCATCGCAGCATGTATATCCAAGCCATACCCCCACGCTTGGCACCTCGGTACTCGATATTCCCATCTGAGGTGGAGGTTGTGGATAAGTGTCTGGTGATTTCGATACGCGCCCTTCGGGCGCTACTCAATCACCGGGCGCGCTGCTACTCAATGACCGGGGCAGCCAACACCCGACCGTCGAGTAGGGCCGAAGGCCCGTATCGAGACGCAGCGACGGGATTTCGATACGCCCGCTACGCGGGCTACTCAATCACCGGTTGAAACGGCAGTCAGTCGTCGCCCATGTCGGCGGCGATGACGCCGCGGCGCATCTGGTCGATGGCTAGGCGGGCGGTGCGGCGGAGGTCGCCGGGGCCGGCGGCCTGTGCTACCTGGCCGCAGAGGTCGATCACCTGTCGCACCCAGCGCACAAAGTCACCTGGTGCAAGCGAGGAGTTGCGAAGCACCTTCGCCAATTCCTGGCCGCTCGCCCAGCGCCACACCGCCGACGCGAATCCAATGTCGAGGTCGCGAGCGCGGTCGCGACGATGGCGTCGCTCGATAATGCCTACTTCACGCCATAGATTCCTGAGCTCACTTTGGGTGCGCTCGCTGACCGCATCGGGCATGCGGGGGTGATCTGCGTCACGGCCCGGACGCGACTCGTACACCAGCGAACTCAGTACGGCCGCGAGTTGCGCCGGGTCCAGCTCGTTCAGCAACCCCCGACGAATCGCCTCGGCGGCGACGAGATCCAGCTCGTTGTAGATGCGTCGCAACATCTGCCCTGCCTCGGTGAGTTCCTCATTCTCGAGGTACCCGAGCTCCGTCAACACATCACAGACGTGATCGAACTGCACGCCCAGCGAGTTCGCGCGCCCCAACATGGACGCCTCCACGCGTTGTGACTCGCGCTCCAGACGCAGAATCTTCGCCGCAGCAACAGCGTGAATCTCCCGGTCCTCACAGGCGTGACACGGATGCGTCCGAATCGCCTTGCGCAATCGCTGAATTTCCGCCGCGTGCGACTCGTCGGTGGGCACATCCTCCACGCCGGGCGGATCCAGTTCTTCCGTCTTAGCAGCGAGCGCAGCGATCAACGCCCGCCTGTCCGAGCGCTCCTTCAACCGAAAATGCTTCGGCACCCGAATGCGCCCGTACGCGCTCACCGGACCCGCGAAATTGTGCACCTCGAGCTTCAGCACCGTGTGATCCACAGAAATCGTCTGCACCCACGGCTGGGCGCCCTTGGCCGGCTTCCTCCCAGTGCGCAACGCCACACTCCAGCCCTGCTTGGGTACCCAAATCACGTCGCCCGGCAGCAGGCTCGCAATCGAATCGGCGGTCTGCGCCTGCCGCTCCGCCCGACGATGCTTCGCCGAACTGGCCTCAAGCCGCGACACATCGTCGCGCAACTGCGCATACTCCATGAAGTCGCCCAGGTGGCACTGCACGGTCTCCCGCAGCTCGCTGAGATCGATCTTCCGACGCCGGTCCTGACGCGCTGCCTGCACCACCGTCTTGTCCGTGAGGAACTGCGAGAAGGACTGATCCAGCATCTCCCGCGCCCGCTCGCGCCCCATCGTCGCAATGAGGTTCACCGCCATGTTGTAGCTGGGCGCGAAACTCGACTTCAACGGATATGTGCGCCTCGACGCGAGCCCCGCCACCGCGCGAGGGTCCATGCCGGGTTGCCAGCACACGACGGCGTGCCCCTCCGTGTCGATGCCGCGCCTGCCCGCACGTCCCGTCAGCTGGGTATACTCCCCCGCCGTGATGTCGACGTGCGCCTCGCCGTTGTACTTCGACAGCTTCTCCAGCACGACGGTGCGCGCCGGCATGTTGATACCCAGCGCGAGGGTCTCCGTCGCAAACACGATCTTGAGCGCGCCGGTTTGAAAGCCCTCTTCGACGATCGCCTTGAACGCCGGAATCTGGCCGGCGTGGTGGGCGGCCACCCCGTGCGTGAACGCCAGTCGAAAGTCCTCATAACCAAGCGCGTCGAGATCAGTCATCGATAATGCTGCGGCGTGCTTGTCAGCAATCGCCCCCAGCATGGCAGCTTCGTGTGGTTCGGTCAGCACCACGCCCGAGCGCAACACCTGCTGAACCGCGCTGTCGCAACCGGCCCGTGAGAAGATGAAATGGATGGCGGGCAACAGCTTCGCCGCCTGGAGCGCGCGGGCCACATCCACTCGGTTCGTGCGGGGCGTAGAGAACCGACGATGCACCTCACCGCCGAACTTTCCCCGGCGTGGTTTACCACGACCGCTGCGCCCACGCGGATTGCGCGCATCGTCGCGCACCCGCATCGACTCGTTCTTGCTCACCTTGAGCAACTCGCGGTTCACCTTCGCCGCCCGCTGCGACGGCGCCTCCTGCGCGGTGGGCGCCACGCCCTCGAACAAATCGACCAGCTTTCGCCCCACCAGCACATGTTGGTAGAGCGGCACAGGACGACGTTCGCTCACGACGGTGGCGAAACCGCCGCGCACTTCGTCGAGCCACGCACCGAAATCTTCGACGTTGCTCACCGTCGCAGACAGCGCCACGAGCTGCACGGACTCCGCCAGGCCAAGAATGACCTCTTCCCACGCTGCGCCGCGAAAGCGGTCGGCAAGGTAGTGCACCTCGTCCATCACCACATAGCCGAGGCCGCGCAGCGTCGGCGATGCGGCGTAGATCATGTTGCGCAGCACCTCGGTGGTCATCACCACGATCTGCGCCTCGGCATTCACCGATTGATCGCCCGTCAGCAGGCCCACTCGCTCGGGCCCGTACCGCGCCACGAGATCGTGGTACTTCTGGTTCGACAGCGCCTTGATCGGCGTGGTGTAGAAGCACTTCCGTGATTCCTCGACCGCCATGAAGACGGCGAACTCCCCCACCACCGTCTTCCCGGCGCCGGTTGGCGCGGCGACGAGCACGCCCTTGCCGTCGGCGAGCGCCTTGCAGCCCTCGATCTGGTAGTCGTCGAGCGGAAACGAGTAGCCTTGCGCGAATTCGTCGATGAGGTTCATGCGACGATCACCTTCAGCGCCCCAGGGTCGCACTCGATCACTGCTGGGACATCGCCCAGCTCCTCCCCGTCGCCCATCAAGAAGACGCCGTCGCCGTCGATGTCGACCCGCTTCGCCCGCACTAACTCAACCGCAGGGTGCTCCACGAACTTGCCCGAATACATGCTGGGCAGCATCCGCAGCAGCGTGCCACGCCCGACCGGGCTCACGAGGGTGAGGTCCAGGTACCCGTCGGTGGGATCTGCGACGGGGCTCATGCGCATGCCGCCGCCGATGATGCCGGTGTTGCACACCGCGACGAACATGCCCTCGAATTGGCGGGGCTCACCGTCGATCACCAGCCGGTACGTGAGCGGCTTGAACCCCATGAGTTCACGCATCGCGATTACGCCGTAACTGAGCGAACCGAAGCGCAACCGAATGTCGTTCGTCGCGCGGTTGACGCGCGCATCGTAACCGGAACTGATCGCCGCTCCGACGTAGCGCTCCCCCACGCTTTCGCTGCCCACCTTGGTGAGATCGAGGTGCTGGGTGCGGCCTGCAGCGATGGCTGCGAGTGCGTCGTCAATGCTCGTTATGCCGAGTGCCCGCGCGAAATCGTTGCCCGTGCCCGCAGGGATAATCGCGAGCGTCGCGTCGGTATGAGCACAGCCGTTCAGGCCGAGATGGGCCATGCCGTCGCCGCCCACCACCGCGACGGTGTCCCCCTCCCTCGCGCTCGCTGCGGCGGCACTGATGCGGGCTTCGGCGTCAACCCAACTCGTCGACGTGATTACCAGTACTTCCGCTGACGGCAGCGTCGCTCGAAGTCGCGCAAGGATCTTCGGCAGTTTTCGCCCAGCGCGGCCACCGCCCGAGCGGGGGTTGACGACGAGCGTGACGAGCTGTGGCTTAGCGAGTTCGTTCACTGCGCCTCGGGGGCCTCAACGTCAGGATTGAACTCTGCGTACGACGCCTCAGTGATGCCTCGGCGCTTATCGAGGATGCGGCAGATCAGCTCCGCGACGAAAAACAACAGCGTCATGGGAACGACGAGCGACAGCATAGAGAAGGGATCGACGGTGGGGGTCACCACCGCTGCGAAGATGGTGGATCCCAGCACCACCATCTTGCGGTATTTGCCGAGCTGGAAGCCGTGCACCACGCCACCGAGGTTCAGCATCACCAGGAGCACTGGCAGCATAAACGAGACCCCGAACACGAGCATGATCATCACCTGCTTCTGCAGGAAATCGACCATGTCGAGCAAGTTCTTGATCTCGAAGCCTTGCGGGGTGAAGCCCACCATGATGGCGACGCCGCGAGGCCAGACGAGGTAGCCCACCCAGCAGCCCAAGAGGAACAGCGGGGTGGCCGCTGCGACGAAGGTGAGGACGTACTTCTTTTCCTTCTTCAGCAGCGCCGGGGCGAAGAAGGCCCAAATTTGGTAGAGCCAGATGGGGCTTGTGAACACCAGCCCAGCAAGCAGGCAGGCTATCACCGCAAGGGTGAACGGCGACACCACGTTTTGTGCAGTGAGCACGATCTCCGCCGTGCCGTTTGTGTTCTCTTCTACCCATTGTTTGGCCTGGTTGAAGGGATTCGTCACAAATGGCACGAGGCGTTCATAGATGAACCCGCACCCGATCGCCCCGATCGCGATGGCGATGACGGAGACGGTGAGGCGATAGCGCAGCTCCCGGAGGTGGTCCATGAGCGACATGGTTCCTCCGGGGCCACCCTTGGGGGGTCGCAGCCACGCAAATCGGCGCGGCTTCGCCGTTGTGTCAGATGCCAAGGCCAGTCATTACCGTTCGGGGCGTTCGACAGGCTCGTCAACGACCTGCGCATCCGTGTGCGTCGACGTGTTCTTCGGCGCTTCGACCGACTTCTGTTCGTCGTCCGTGGTGACCTCTTCCTTGAATTCGCGGATCGAGCGTCCGACGCCCTTACCGACACCAGCCAGGCGCGAACCACCGAAGAGCACAAGCACCACGATCAAGATGATGATGGCTTCGGGCCAGCCGATAAACAGTGGGATGGGCATAGTTACCGCCTTTCATTACTTGGGACAGTGTAGTCGCGTTTGCTCGAGACAACCTCGTCGAGGATGTCTTGGAGCCTGGTTACTCGTTCAGCTAGCAGCTCGGATTCTCCGCCAAAGCGATGCAGCTTCGGTTTCAATCGTGACGCGTAGCTGACAAGCACAATCAGCCCGGCGACACCCATCACCGCGAGAATCAGCGCAGACCAGATCATGGGAATCAACGGTAGTACCCCAGCGCCTCGCGTGCCATCTCCCGCGCCAGTTGGGTGACGCGTTCGTCGGAAACGCCCACGACGGCGTCTCCCAGCCTCAGCAGCAGTCGTGCCGCCCAGTCGAGTGAGACGAGCGGGAACGTGATGCGCCACAGCTCGCCCACCTGCTCGCATGCGGTCGTCGGGTGATAATCGGCGCACCATCTGCCCGCCTGCGTGACCGTGAGGGTGAGCTCGGTGTGTGCATCACTGAACCAGGTGGCAAGCTCGTCGGGCACCGCGCGCGGAGTGACGGGCTCGTCGAGCAGATCCACACCGACGATGCGGTCCAGGCGGTAGGAACGCCACGCCCCACGCGTGCGGCTCCAGGCATCAAGGTAGGCGTAACCGCGGTCGGTGCGCAGCCGCATCGGCTCCACCGTGGCTTCGCGCACCTCGCCCTTGCCTTCCCTGCGGTAGCTGAGCAGGCAAACTACCCCCGTCGACACGGCCTCGTGCAGCGCTGCACGGACGTGCTCGTCACCGGCATCGACGTCGATCTCAACGCTCGCCGGCGCGTCCTTCGACAGGGCTTCGAGCTTCGTAAGCGCCGACCTCGCGCCAGCGTCCTCGCCGCCCAGCTCCAGCACCATGCGCAGCGCGACGATGAGGCTCGCCGCCTGAGCTCCAGTGAGGCGCATAGGACGCCCGAGCGCGTCCAGGTTAGTGGCGAAGATGTGCCCATCTTCTCGTGCGCCGCCGAGATCCACCTCGAACAGGTCACCGTAGAAGCCGCCTGGCAGCCCGACGAACTGCAAAATCGAGAGGTCGGTGAGCACGCGCTGCTCCGTGATGCCGAACTCGTCGGCCACCTCCTCGACGCTCACTCCAGGGTGAGCATTGAGGTACGGCACCAGGTGCACGAGGCGCTGCAACTCATTCATGCGTGCCTCCAGCTAGGGCCGTGAGCCGTTCGACGACGGCCTCACGCAGGTGGTCGGGCGCGAGCACGAACGCGTCGGGGCCGGCTGCGCACACCTCCGTGATGATCATGTCGTCGTTGAAGCCCCGCACCTCGCGGGAGACGAAACCGTCCGGCAACGGGTTCGGCCAGGTGGCTGGCGAGGAATCCGCGAGCAGCTCGGGCGCGTCGCGCACCGCGACCACGGCACTGGCCTGCGGGGACGTTGGCGCAAGGTACTCGGTGAGGTCGTCTGGTACCTGGAAGGCGCCGTCTGGTCCCACAGCGCGAGCAACACCGTCGATGCGGGAGAGCTTGAACCGTCTGGGCGCCTGCCGGTCGACGTCGAAGCCCAGCACCAGCCACAGGCCGCGACGTTGCGAGAGCTGCCAGGGCTGCACCCGTCGCGTACGCCCGCCGTACTGAAATTCGACGCAGCGCCTGGCCAGCTGCGCTTCGTAGATGACATCGAATGTGGGTTCTGTCGCGGGAATGTGCGCGCGTACGTTGGGCAGGCGGTCGAGATCGGGTGCGGCCCCTGCTGCGCGCAGCCGTTGGAGCGCCGTCGACGTGGCTTCCGCCCCGACGGAGGTCTGCCAGGCGTGCGCGGCAAGCCCGATGGCCACCAGCTCGTCGCGGGTGAACTCCACGTCGGGAAGCTCATACTCGAGGCGGTCGATGCGATATCCGTCTTCGTCCGTTGAGTCGGGATCGTTGCTGCCGGTGCGCAAGGGAATGCCGAGCGCGCGCAGCTCTGCTTTGTCGCGTTCGAAGGTGCGCTCAAAGCTCGCGGTGCGTGCGTAGCCCTCGACCATCTCCCGAATCTCTGATTTGGAAAGGAACCGCTTCGTCGTCAGCAGCGCGATGAGCAGGTTCATAATGCGCTCTGACTTCGCAGCCGACATCGCGCCCCTCCCTTCCGCAGCTTGGGCGACGTTGATTCCTTGCAGAAGCCTACCGGCACCCATCGCCGTCTCAGCCCAAGCGTGCGGCTACGGTGAAAAGATGCACGTAGATCGCTATGCTCCTTCTCCCACCTCCGACCTGCACCTCGGCAACCTCCGCACGGCGCTCGCCGGATGGCTGCTCGCCCGCACAGCGGGCGGCCGGTGGTTGATGCGTGTGGAAGATCTCGACGAGCCCCGCGTGCGCGCTGCTGGCGACGCGGAGCGCCGCAACCTTGACGACGTGCGTCGACTCGGGCTGGACTGGGACGGCGAGGTGATCCGCCAATCCGAACGCCATGATGACTACCGCGACGCCATCGCCTCACTCGGCGATCGCGTGTTCGAGTGCTTCTGCACCCGCCGCGAACTCGCCTCGGCAGCCTCCGCCCCCCACGGTGACGACGGGTTCCGCCCCTATCCCGGCACATGCCTACGCCTCACCGACCGTGAGCGCAAGGAGCGACGAGCTGAGCGCCGCCCAGCGCTCAGGGTTAGAGCCGATGGTGCAACCTGGCGGGTGCACGACCGCTTCGCAGGTGAGGTGGAGGCCACCGTCGATGACTTCGTGTTGGTCCGCGGCGACGGGCAGTTCGCGTACAACCTGGCGGCCGTCGTTGACGACATCGCCACCGGGGTGACGCACATCACTCGCGGCGACGACCTGCTGTCGTCGGCTCCACGCCAGGCGTGGCTCACGGCTCAACTCGGCGGCACACCCGCGAGCTACACTCACGTCAGCCTCGTGATGGGCACCGACGGGCACCGCCTCGCCAAACGCAAAGGGGGTATCACGCTGGACGAGGCAGGCGGGCCGAAGACGGTGTTCCCTTGGCTCGCGCGGTCACTCGGGCTTGGCCCCTGCAGAGATAGCGCAGAAGCCCTCTCCCGCATGCCTGCCGACTACGAGTTTTGGACGTCGAGAATATCGATCACGTAGACGAGAGTCTGGCCCGGCTCAAGAGCGGGCGCCGTCGTGCGGCCCTCAGGGTAGGCCAAAGCGGGCGGCACCACGAGCAGCACCCGAGAGCCCGCGGTGGCGCCGACGAGACCCTTCTTCCAGCCCTCGATGAGGCCTGAGAGGTTGCCTGTTTGCGGAGCCCAAGCGTCCTCGAATTGCTTGCCGTCCGCCCACTTCCAGGAGCGGTACTTCACCTGCACGACACTCTTCGCCGTGACTTCGGGGCCGGAGCCCTTAATCAAGGTGGCCTTCTTGAGTTCACCGGGCGCCTGGGCTTTGGTGTCGATCTTGGCGGTGGGCACGCCCTCAGCGTCGACGCTCACCGGCGGCATCCCCTCGACGGGGGGCTGCTCCTCACCGGTGGCCTTCTCGAAGTTGGCTGAGAGGATATCGACGACGAACAGCAGCGAGTCGCCAGGTTTGATCGAGCCGTCCGCGTTGCCCTCGGGGTACCCGTCAGAGCTAGGCATTCCGATGAGCACGCGCGACCCTACGGTCTGCCCGTCGAGCCCCTTCCTGAAGCCCGGCACCACTTGACCCAGCGCGAAGGTAAGCGGCGAACCAGACTCGTAGGACGAGTCGAAAACCTTGCCCGTCGACCCGTTCACACCGACGTAATTGACGGTGACCACCGAATCCTGCGTGAGTTTCTGTTTACCGTTCGAAGGTTTGAGCACCTTCGTCGTCGTTTCCTTGATGGCCCACGGCGACTTGAACTGGATTTCCGGCTTGTCGCCTTCGGTGACGATGATGCCCGACAAATCTGTGGATGGCTGCACGCTAACGCTCGGCTCCGCAGAAGGAGACTCTGACGGTGACTCAGCCGGAGAACTCGACTCCAGTGCAGTGGGCGACGCGGACGCCGATGCGCTCGGCTGAGCCGTCTCCGCATCGGTGCCCTCCGACGGGGAACACGAGGTGAGCAGTGCAATGGACGTCACCGCAGCTAGTGCGGTGGAGAAAGCCTTCGATAATGACACGCGCATGATGCTACCTCGCTCCTCACAAACCCACGATGTCGAGCAGCTTACCCAGCTCATCACGGGTCAACTCGCGGGTCTCCCCCACGGGCAGCTGGCCGACCCTGATGGGGCCGATGCCGATGCGGGAGAGCCTATTAACGGGATGTCCCACAGCCTCCATCATGCGTCGCACGATGTGGTTGCGCCCTTCGTGCAGCGTGATGCGCACGAGCGACTTCGACTCGGTATTCGACAACAGCTTCACTTGGTCTGGCTTCACCGGCCCGTCGTCGAGACGAATACCCTTCTCCAAACGCCGGATCACCTTGTTATCGACAATTCCAGCCACCTCGGCCACGTAGGTTTTCTTCACCTCGTAGCTCGGGTGAGCCAGACGATGCGCGAACTCACCGTCGTTGGTGAGCACGATCAAGCCCTCGGTCTGGGTATCCAGGCGTCCGACGTGGAACAGCCTGCTGGTGCGTGGCGGGATGTAATCGGCCAGGGTGGCGCGCCCCTCTGGATCCTCCATCGTCGACACCACCCCGCGCGGCTTGTTGAGCACCAGGTACATGTGATTGCGCGGCGACGGGATGCGAGAACCGTCGACGCGGATGGTGTCGCGCTCTGGGTCGACACGGGTACCAAGCTCGGTGACGATGGCGCCGTTCACCTCCACGCGTCCCTCGACGATCATCTCCTCACTCGCACGCCTCGAAGCGAGGCCCGCGGCAGCGAGCACTTTCTGCAGACGCACGCCTTCGGTTTCACTCATCGATCTTCCCTTCCTGGGCGACGGCACCCAGTTCAGCCTCCAAGGCTACGGCGTCAGGCAGCCACGGCGCCAAGTCTGGCAGCTCGTCGAGGCTATTGAGACCCAACTTTTCGAGGAACAGTGGCGTGGTGGCGAACGTCACCGCCCCCGTGTCCGGATCTTCACCCGCCTCACAGATCAACCCGCGCAGCACGAGCGTTTTCACCACACCGTCGACGTTCACCCCACGCACGCCGGCGATGCGCCCCCTAGAGACGGGCTGCAGGTACGCCACCACCGCAAGCGTCTCCAAGGCAGCCTGGCTGAGCTTCGAACGCTGGGCAGACACGAACCACGCTTCAATGATGTCCGCCACGTCCTCGACCGTCGCGAACCGGTAGCCACCCGCTACTTGCACCAACCGGATCCCGCGGTCGTGCTCTGCATAGAACCTGGCAATGTCGTCGAGCTGGGCCACGACGTCGCTCACCGGTTCGTCCACTGCGGAGGCCAAGGCGTCGGCCGACATCGATTCCGTGGTCATGAGCAACAGCGCCTCGAGCGCGCGGGAAAGGCTCACTGGTCCTCCAATTCGGGTTGTGCTTCGTAGTCATCTGCCACCTCGACGGCGGCCTCGTCGCCCGCAGTCCACCGGATGCTGAGCTCTCCCAGAGGGTTGAGCTGCTCGAACGAGACCTGCTGGTGGCGAAACAGCTCTAGGATGGCCAAGAACCTGACGACGGTGACGAGCCGGCCTTCCCCCTCCACGAGGGAACGAAAGGTCAGTGCGCCCTCGCGACGCAGACGCGCCCCGACGAGTTGCACCTGCTCGGTGAGGCTTACCGTCGCTTGGTGCAGGTGGGTGAGGGTGACCGTCGGCACTTCCTTGGGCGCCATCGACGTTGCAGCGAGCTGCGCGAGCTCCTCGGGCGTGACGTGGAGCTCCACCTCAGGAAGCACAGCGACAAATCGTTGTTCCAAGCCGCCTGGGCGGTAGTGGCGGCGGCTAGCTCCGTCGATTGTTTCGTCGATCCAGGCGGCGAGCTGCTTGAACGCGCGGTATTGCAGGAGCCTCGAGAACAGCAGATCGCGGGCTTCCAGCGCGGCGATGTCCTCGGGGTCTTCGGCTTCTGCGCCCGGCAACAGGCGGGCGCATTTGAGGTCGAGCAGTGTGGCAGCCACGACGAGGAATGAGCTGGTGAGCTCCAGATCCCAATCGCCCTCACGCACGTGGGCGATGAACTCGTCGGTCACTTTGCTGAGCGCCACCTCGGTGACATCCATCTCGCGCCTGGCAATGAGCTGCAGCAGCAGGTCGAAGGGGCCCTCGAAGTTCGTCAGGTGAATGCTGAACCCAGCCACCTGCTCGTGGTGTTCGGGTGGCTTCGCGGACGAGCGCCGTTTAGCCACGGAGCTCTTGAACTAGCGCGGAATCTGCTCCGTCCTGATACATGTCGCGCAGTGCCAGCGCCACCGCGGCTCGCACGAGGCGCCCGCGATCCACGCGGATGCTGTGCTGGCGGCGCAACTCAAGGTTGGCGTCCTCGAGCGCGAGCAGCTCCTGCTCGGAGAAGTACACCGTGATCTTGTGGTCGTGCTTCACCCTCCCCGACGACGTGGGCCACCCGGGCCGTTCGCTTCGCTCCTCAATCGCCACCGGCTCCGGTGTCTCCTCCAGGGCCGGTGCTGCGTCGGTGGGTCGAAACAGCTCCGACGCACCCGGCAGCGATGCGCGTTTAGTCATGCTGCACCCTCAGCAGCACCTCGCGGGCAAGCTGACGGTACGCCTGGGCCCCCGGCGACGACGGCGCGTACGACGTGATGGGCTCGCCTGCGACGTTAGTTTCGGGGAAACGCACAGTGCGCTTAATGACGGTATGAAACACCTTGTCACCAAAGGCTTCAACGATACGTTCCAGCACCTCGCGCGCGTGCAGCGTGCGCGAGTCGAACATGGTGCCAAGCAGGCCGAGCACTTTGAGGTCCGGGTTGAGGCGATCTTGTACCTTCTCGATGGTGTCGGTGAGCAGCGCGATGCCACGCAGCGCGAAGAATTCGAGCTCCAACGGCATGATCACCCAATCGCTCGCCGTGAGCGCGTTGATGGTCAACAGCCCAAGGCTTGGCGCGCAGTCGATGAGGATGTAGTCGTACTGGCTGCGCAGCGTGGTGAGCACGCGCTGGAGGGTCTGTTCGCGGGCGACCTCGCTCACCAGCTGCACTTCGGCGGCGGATAGGTCGATGTTCGCGGGGAGAATATCGAGTCCGGGCGTGGAGGTTTCGGCGATGACCTCCTCGGGCGAGAAGTCGTGGGTGAGCAGCAGGTTGTACACGGAGCGTTCGAGTGTGTGCGGGTTGATGCCGAGCCCGACGGACAGCGAGCCCTGCGGGTCGAAATCCACCAAGAGCACCTTGCGCCCCGTCTCGGCGAGGCACGCGCCCAGATTGATCGTCGTTGTGGTCTTGCCTACCCCGCCCTTTTGGTTGGTGAGGGCGATGATGGTTGCGTGCTTCGGCCCATCGCCTACCGGCTCAGGCTCAGGAAAATCGGGCAAGGGCCGACCTGTCGGGCCGATCTCCCCGTCGATCAACGAATCCTCAGCCAAGGCGTTCTCCTTCCGGGTGTGCATTTGTCGACATCCTACTCGCTTATGAGTCGAGCCTACTCGCTCTAGGCACGCGGGTGTGCGGCCGTGTGCACCTCGCGGAGTTGCTCAACTGTGACGAGCGTGTAGATCTGCGTCGTCGCCACTGACGAGTGTCCCAGTAGTTCCTGCACCACCCGCAGGTCAGCCCCACCTGACAGGAGGTGCGTGGCGAAGGAGTGGCGCAGGGAGTGCGGGGACACGTCCGTGGCCAGCCCCGCCTTCTGCGCCGCGTTCTGCATCACCGCCCAAGCGCTCTGCCGGCTCAGCCGCCTGCCACGCTGGTTCAGGAACAACGCGTGGTCTGCCTTCGTTGCCTTCTGCGCGAGCCCGGGGCGCGAACGCACGAGATACGCTTCGAGCGCTGTTCTGGCGTAGCTCCCGAGCGGCACGATGCGCTCCTTATTGCCTTTCCCGACGAGCCGCAGCCCCAGATCGGGGTCGCGCAGCACGGGTGCGACATCGTCGATGTCGAGGGTGCAGACCTCGCTCACGCGGGCACCCGTCGAGTAGAGCAACTCCAGCAACGCGGCATCTCTGACACCGATGGGTTCCGTGGCATCGGGGGCAGCGAGCAGCCGCGTAACCTCGTCGACGGTGAGCGCCTTCGGCAGGCGCGATTCGAGCTTCGGCGGCGAGATCTCCTTCGCTGGGTCGTCGCGCGTCGTGCCCTCAGCTTGCGCGAAGGCGTGGAAGTTTCGCACACTCACCAATCCTCGCGCGACGGAGGATTTCGCCACCTTCTGGGAGCGCTCGCGCACGAACTCGGAGACGTCGGTGGGCGTCACATCGCCCACGTTGTCGATGCCTCGGCGGCTGAGGAAGTCGACGTAGGTTGCGAGGTCGCGGCGGTAGGCTGCCACGGTGTTCGTCGACAACCCGCGCTCCACGCGGATGTGCCCGAGGAAATCCTCGACGGCAGCCTGCACGGATGTCATTCGCGAATAGCCCACGGTGCGTCGATTCCGCGCAACGCGTTGATGCGCCCGGACAGACGGGCGGTTTCTAGCGCCAACATGCCCGCCACTAGCGTGGGCGATTGGCATCTGCCCGAGAAGACGGCGTCGATGAGCTCGGCCCTGGGAGCCCAACCCACCGACATCTCTCGCTCCTCCCCTTCGAGGACGAACCCTGCGGGCCGTGCTGCTGGCGAAAGCTCGCGCGCCAGGAAGATGCGCAGCGATTCCTGGCAGCCGCCGGGGGTCGTGACGATGTCGATGAGCACGTCCCATCTCGCTGCCTGTAACTGGGCTTCCTCGGCCAGCTCACGCGAAGCGGCTTCGTGCCATGGCTCGCCAGGCACATCGAGCAGGCCGGCGGGAATCTCGACGAGCTCCATGCCGACGGGGTGGCGGTACTGTCTGAGCACCGCAATCTCGTCATGTTCCTCATTCCATGCGACGATGGCAACCGCGCCTGGATGGGTGGTGAATTGACGCACCATCGTTTCCCCCGACGGTGTGTCGATGACGTCTTCGATGAAGCTCATGACCCGCCCCTCAGCGAGCACCTCTCGCGATTGCACCGGCCACTGTTGACGTCGATCCTCGATCACGTTGCTCCCATCGTTCGCCTCAAGAATCCATCGTAGCCAGTCGAAATGAACCCTGAGAAAGCTAGATTCAGTCGCATTATGGAATCGGACATCGAACTCAGCATCCTCGAGCAGGCGATCATTGCGCCTCCGGTGACGCTGGGATCACTCGCCAACGACCTCGGTGTTGGCGTTGATGCCCTGGCGCCCCGCATCAAGAGGCTCACGCGCACTGGAGTGTTGGAAATCGCCACCACCTCCGACGGGTGCCAACTGGCGCTCGCTGCGGGAACGCCAGCCGCAGTGCAAGCGACGATGCCGCATTCGAAGGTGGTCGACGCGTGGCTGCTCATGCATGAGGCCGGGGCCGGGCGCGGTGCACGTGCGCTGCACACACCGTCGGAGTTCGTGCAGATCGCGGCCCGATTCGCGCGCACCGCGACTGGGCTCACCCTGCTGCTGCCGCCGGCGCCCGATCCGCTCGCAGCGCAGCTGTATAGCCACTACCTGGAGGCCGCCAAACATGCGGCACGCCAGGGGCTCGCGCCCAACCTCCTCATCGCTAAAGGACTACTTGATTCTGCGGAAGGCCAACGTTGCTGCGACGCCGTGGCTGGGCTCGGCGCTACGATCCGATCCGCCCAGCACGTCGCCGTACCGCTGATTGCGTGGGAGGGCGTCGGGCTAGCCCTCATCCTCCCTGACCAGGTGATCGCTGGCATGCTCGACGTGGGCGCCTACGCGGCAGCGGCGTTCCAGGCCGGGGGCAAGCTCGAAGAGCTCTCGCGCGACACCTTGATCGAGATGCTTTCCGAAGGCAATACCGACGCGGTCTCCGCCCGCAAACTAGGCATGTCGGAGCGACAGTTCCGACGTCACGTCTCCAACCTGATGCAGGAGCTGGGCTCGTCGAGCCGCTTTCAAGCCGGCATCGAAGCCGCCCGCATGATGCGCTGATGTGCAACGCACGAGCCGCTCTCCCACACGCCTCGGCACGCTGTGGCAAGGTTGCTCCATGTCGAGAATTCCCGAATGGGCCGAGAAACTGACGAGCCCCTTGGATGCCAAGCTCGGTATTACGCTGCTCGAGCTCGCGCCAGACAAGGTGGTCGCGCGCATGCCTGTGAAGGGCAATCAACAGCCGTTGGGGTTGCTGCATGGTGGCGCCACCGGCGCACTGGTCGAGTCTGCCGCATCCGTCGCGGCGATCGCGCACGCGAAAACGATGGGGAAGGTAGCGGTGGGTGTGGATCTCCACGTCACGCACTTGGAAGCCGTGACGGCTGGCGCAGTAACAGCGACGGTGACGGCCGTCCGTCTTGGACGCACCGTCGCCGTGTACCGAGCGGAGGTTCGAGACGACGCTGGGCGGATGAGCGCGATTGGGCAGCTCACGTGCCAGCTGGTGGAACCTCGGTGAGGGCTGGCTGCTACTTGCGCTTGTTGTGGTTGATGACGCCCTCAGCGACATCACGCATCGACTTGCGCAGATCCATGGCGGTCTTCTGAATCCACCGGAATGCTTCTGGTTCGGTGAGACCGAGGTCTTGCTGCAAGATGCCCTTCGCCTGGTCAATGATCTTGCGGGATTCGAAGCGCTCTTCGAGGGATGCCAGCTCATCTTCGATGGCCTTGATCTCTTGGAAACGGCCCAGCGCGAGTTCGATGGCAGGGACCACATCGGACGCATCGAAGGGCTTCACGACGTACGCCATCGCACCGGCATCGCGGGCTCGTTCGACGAGGTCGCGTTGGCTGAAGGCGGTCAGCATCACGATGGGAGCGATGCGTTCCTCCGCGATGGTTTCAGCGGCCGAGATGCCGTCGAGCTTCGGCATCTTCACATCCATGATGATGAGATCAGGCTGCAGCTCGCGCGCCAACTCGATGGCTTCCTCACCATCGCTGGCTTGGCCAGTGACCTCGTATCCCTCCTCTGTTAGGAGTTCCACCAGGTCGAGGCGAATCAGCGCCTCGTCCTCAGCCACCAGCACAGTTGGCTTCTTCTTCGCTTCAGTCATCAACTTCCTCACTTGCTCCGCAACGGCGGTTCTGAGTTATCGTACTGCGATCCACCAAAATCTGCTCGGATCGCACGAACTACCCTCGATGTGGCACAATGTTCCCTTGCCGGCCCGGGTGGCGGAATGGTAGACGCGCTCGACTCAAAATCGAGTGGCCGCAAGGCCGTAGGGGTTCGAATCCCCTGCCGGGTACCACACACGAAACGGTGGGTGGCCACGAGACATGTCTCGCGGCCACCCACCGTTTCTCCTAACAGGTGTCAGTGCTCGCCCAGTTCCTTAATGCGGTGGACGCGCAGGTTGTTCGTTTTACCCACCACACCCATCGGCAGGCCGGAGAGAATCACAACGCGCTCACCCACCTCGATCATGCCGTGGCTACGCAGGTAGTTATCGAGCGACTCGACCATCTCTTCCTGGGCCTCGAAGTGCGGGGTTACAACCGTATCGACGCCCCAAGAGAGGGTCATCTGCTGGCGAGTAGCCTCTTCCGGGGAGAACACGAGCATCGGGATAGGGGAACGCAGACGCGACAGACGACGTCCGGTGTCACCCGATTTCGTGAAGGCGACGAGGTAGCGAGCATTGAGGCGCTCTGCAACTTCCGCAGCAGCCTTGGCCAGGATACCGCCCGTGGTGTGTGGGTCCCAGTCGATGTGGTGAATCTCCCCGTGACCCTCCTTCTCCGTGGTCTCGACAATGCGAGCCATGGTGGCGACGGTGAGCACCGGGTATTCACCGACGGAGGTCTCACCGGAGAGCATCACTGCGTCGGCGCCGTCGAGGATGGCGTTGGCGACGTCGGAGGCCTCCGCCCGCGTTGGGCGGGGGTTCGCGATCATGGAGTCGAGCATCTGGGTGGCGACGATCACCGGCTTCGCCCACTTCCGTGCGGCGCGGATGATCTGTTTCTGCACCAGCGGGACGTCCTCGAGCGGAAGCTCGACGCCGAGGTCGCCACGAGCAACCATGAACGCGTCGAAGGAGTCGATGATGGCTCCCAGGTTCTCGATGGCCTGCGGCTTCTCGAGCTTCGCGATGACCGGGGTGCGGCGACCTTCCTCCTCCATGATTTCGTGCACACGCTTGATGTCGTCGCCGGAACGTACGAAGGACAGGGCGATCATGTCAACGCCGTGTTGGAGAGCCCAACGCAGGTCGTTCTCATCCTTCTCGGACAGCGCTGGTACCGACACTGCCGCGCCGGGCACGTTGATGCCCTTGTTGTTGGACACTGGGCCCTCGACCGTCACTTCGGTGACGATGTCGGTACCGGTAACCTCCTTGACACGCAGGCCCACCTTGCCGTCATCAATTAGGAGCGTGTCCCCTGGCTTCACGTCGCCAGGCAGACCCTTGTAGGTGGTGGAAACTCGTTCCTTGGTGCCAACGATGTCGTCGGTGGTGATGGTGAACTGGTCGCCGTTTGCGAGCGGATACGGCTCGTCGCTCTCGAACTTGCCAAGGCGGATCTTCGGACCCTGCAAGTCAGCAAACACGCCGACGGTCTGGCCGGTGATTTGGGCGGCCTCTCGAACGTTTTGCAGGCGGGTGAAGTGTTCGGTGTAATCGCCGTGGCTCATGTTCAAACGGGCGACATTCATGCCCGCCTGGATGAGCTCCACAAGGCGATCAACGGATTCAGTTGCTGGGCCGAGGGTACATACAATCTTTGCTCTACGCACGGATCTAACCCTACTAGAGACTCATCCTGAATCGGAGCGGGCATCGAGTTGTGACACGTATCGGAGACATTGCTGCACGATCGTCCACGCCCGTCAGGCGTCCGTGCGTACGTGCTCCAGCGCTGCGCGCAAATCGTCGGGATATTCCGAACAGAACCGTACGGCTTCGCCGGTGCCTGGGTGGATGAATCCGAGCTCGACGGCATGCAGCCACTGCCGCTGCAGTCCGAGTGCCTCCGCCAGCGCGGGGTCTGCGCCGTACAGCGGATCGCCAGCGCACGGGTGACCGATCGCGGCCATATGCACGCGGATCTGATGCGTCCTACCCGTCTCCAGCTGCACCCGCAGCAGGGTAGCCCGGCGGTGCGCTTCCAGCGTGTCGTAATGTGTGACAGCGTGCCGCCCGCCATCCACCACCGCCATTTTCCAGTCGTGGCCGGGATGACGTCCGATCGGTGCCTCAATCGTGCCCTGGAACGGATCCGGGTGCCCCTGCACAAGCGCGTGGTACACCTTATTCACGGTCCGGTCTCGAAACGCCTGCTTCAGCACGCTATAGGCGTGTTCACTTTTCGCGACGACCATGACGCCCGACGTGCCGACGTCGAGGCGCTGCACAATGCCCTGCCTCTCTGCCGCACCCGACGTCGCGATCGGTACGCCGACGTGCAGCAAGTGCTCCACTACGCTCGGCCCGTCCCACCCGAGACTGGGGTGCGCCGCCACGCCGACGGGCTTGTCCACCACGACGATGTCCGCATCCTCGAACAGAATGCGCAAGCCCTCCGCAACGCGTGGCTCCACGGTGAGCGGCGCGGGCATCGCAGCGTCGGATATTTCCAACATGGCGCCGGCCGTCACTCGCTGCGAGCCCTTCGCCACGGTTGTGCCGTCTAGTGTGAGGCCGCCGGCTTCCAGCATGGTTTCGATCTTCGACCTGCTGTAGCCACTGATCCGAGCCGCGACGACATCGACACGTTCTCCGTCGAAGGTGTCCGGGACGAGGAACACGCTCATGCTCGATTCCCCTCGGCCTCCTCGGCCTGCTCAGCTCGACGCCCCTCTCCCCCGAGGCTCATCATGATAAGCAGCGCAGCCGCGGCTGTGATGCAGATGTCTGCCACATTGAAGATGGCGAAGCCACGAAGCTGAATGAAGTCAACGACGTGCCCGTGCAGCGCCGACGGGGGGCGGACGAGGCGGTCGACAAGGTTACCCGTGATGCCCGCGAGCAGCAGCCCCAGCGTCAGCGCATGCCAACCGCGGTTGATTCTCGGCATCCCGACGACGAGACAGGCCGCGGTGGCAATGATGGCGAACAGCGAGAACACGACGGTTGCGCTCTCCCCCATGCCGAAGGCAGCACCGGGATTAAAAATGAGTTGCAACCTGAGCACTCCGAGCACCCATTCGCCCGGGAACCCTGGCTTCAAGTACGTGAGCGCCGCGAGCTTCGTGAGTTGGTCGACAGACAGCCCCAAGAGCCACAGCCCTGAGGCGATGAGCACGAGCGCGCGGTTCAGCGCCGTTCCTCGCGCTGCTTGCACCGCACGCACAGTGTTGCGCGCGGAAACACTTGGAGACGCCCCTTGCCGATCGGTTCACCGCACACCTCGCAGTACCCGTACTCGCCGGTGTCGAAGAGGCTCAGCGCCTGGCGCAGCTGGTCGGCCATCTCCTTCACGTTGGCTGCGAGGGACAGCTCCTGGTCACGTTCAAAGTTGCTCGACCCAACATCGGCCGGGTCACGGCCAGCACCGTCGTTGCCACCCGTCAGGAATTCTGCGAGATCTGCCTCGTTCTCTTCGACGCGCTTCTCGACGCGCTCCAGTTCAGCGACGAGCTCGTCGCGCTGCTCCTGAATTTCCTCAGGAGTCCAGGGATCTTCGCCTTCCAGAACGGGCAACGCCGCGTCGTGTGACTTCTGTTCAGCCATGGTGAGACCTTCTCGTTCGGGTACTGTGCAGGGGATCGTACACCACGAGTTGAGCGGGCGACAAAGAGCGGCGAGGCCGCACCTCATGAAGGTACGGCCTCGCGATCGTGCAAGAAATGTCGAAACTAGTGCTCGTCGCTGCCCGCGAGGGCATCCAAACGCGGGGTCTCTGACTGGCTTTGGGCCAGTTCCGGGACATCCTGCGGCTGGGGACGATCTTCTGCTAGCGAGGCGAGCATCTTCTGCAGCGAACCGGTGAGGTTCGTGCGGTACTGCGATTCGAAGTTGCGTAGCGCTGCCACCTTGACGGTGAGTTCACCCTGCTCACGCTCGAGGGCGGCGAACAGTTCGGTGCGCTTCGCTTCCGTGTCGGCGTCGAGACGCGCGGCGCGGCCCTCCGCGTCAGACGTCATCTGCTCGGCGTTGACGCGGGCCTCGGATTCGATACGCTCTGCACGGGTGCGGGCATCCGTCTTGATTTCAGTGGCACGCTGCTCTGCGTCAGCCAACTTGCGCGACGCCTCAGTTTCGGCCTCGGATACCAGCGTGGATGCCTGCTCCGTCGCAATCTGCACAAGCCTCGTCACTGCGGGCGCGGCATCCTCTGCGGATTGCACGGTGAGTGCCTGCGGCTGGCCTGCGACGCTTGCGATGCGATCGTTGTGCGACTGGTTCAGCTCACTGCGGGTCTGCTCGAGCTGTGCCTGCAGCTGGGCATTTTGTTCCTCGAGCTGGCGCTTCTGCTGCTGCAGGTCCTGGTTGGCGGCCTCGAGCCGGCGCAACTGTTCGGCGTTTTGATCGGCAGCACCGGGGGCGGCCGCGTTGCGTGCGCGCTCCAGCTCTTCGCGGAGCTTCTGAAGCTCTCCGTCCTTCGCGGCCATCTGCTGGCGAGCTTCGTTGAGCTCTCCGTCCTTCGCGGCCATCTGCTGGCGAGCTTCGTTGAGCTCTCCATCCTTCGCCGCGATCTGTTGGCGGGCTTCGTTGAGCTCACCGGAGTTGTCACCTGCCGCCCCGGCTGATGCGGATTCGAGTTCACGACGCATCACGTCGCGATCGTTCTCGAATGCGGCGAAGCTCTCCTCCACCTTGTCGATGAAGTTGTCAACGTCTGCTACCGCGTAGCCCGTTTCGCGTGGGCGTGCCATGCGAAAACGGATCCGACGCACCTCTTCAAGTGTGAGGCTCATGTGCGCTCCAAACTATGAGAAAACTCGGTTGCTTATCAGGTTAGCCTAGCGGCATTCGTCATATCATTCTAAGGGAATAAAATAACCCCTAGCGCAGCACACATCAAAACGGGATCAAGCGCAGTAGCAACTGGCATACCTGTAGCCCAATAATGAGCACGAGCACCGACATATCGAGCGCCACATTGCCGATCCGAAGCGGTGGCACAACCCGCTGCACCCACCTGATCGGCGGATCGGTGACGGTGTAAATGCCCTCCACGATCACCAGCACCAGTCCTTTAGGCGTCCAGCCAGGAGAAAACTGGGGAATCCAGGAGATGAAAATACGCCCGATCAGAATCCACGCGTACAACGTGAGGATCCACCAGCAGATGTAGGCAAACACCGTCAGCTCTGGTTGAAGAACCCGCCCGAAGCGATCCGTTCCTTGTCTTCGGGGCCGACGACGAGGCCTGCAGGACAGAGCAAGAACACTTTCGTCGAGACGCGTTCAATGTTGCCGCGCAACCCGAAGATGAGACCGGCGGCAAAATCGACGAGACGCTTGTCCTCGCCCTCCTCCATGTCGGAGAGATTCATGATCACGGGTACCCCGTCGCGGAAGTTCTCTCCGATGACACGCGCTTCGTTGTACGAACGGGGACGGACGCTGACGATGCGGCTCAAGTCGGCCACCTCCGGTTCTTGGCGAGTCTTGGCAGGCGAGCGAGGGCGGGTGGGCATCTGCGCCGGCACAGCGGCGCTGGCTTCGTCGCTCAACTCCTCGTCATCAACGACGACCTCGTCGGTCAGATCAGCGGACAGCTCATCATCGGGACTGTCGTATCGACCGTCATCGACCAGGCCCATCCATGCAGCAAGGCTTCGAACTCCCACTGTCGCCTCCTGAAGAGAACTACGTACCCTTGAAGGCTAGCAAGCCACACGCGAAAGCATCGGGTGCGACGCGCAGAGAGATCAGCGCCGATTCGGCCCTACTTCATGAAGTCGGGAACGTCGAGATCGTCGTCAGCGGGACGAGGCGCCATGGGGCGCGACGACGGCACGGGCCCGGTCTTCGGAGTATCGCTGGCGTCTTTGGGCGCCTGAACCGGCTGGCTTGGGCGCTTCTGGTGGTCCGACGGGGCTCCCTGCGGTGCGCGCTGCTGGGTGACAGGCTGCTGCTCGCGCTTCTTCGGGGTGCCACCATCGAAACCGGCAGCGATCACCGTCACACGCACCTCGTCGCCGAGGGCATCGTCGATGACGGTACCCCAGATGATGTTGGCCTCGTCGTGGGCGGCCTCCTCAATGAGCTTCGCTGCGCCGGAGACTTCCAGCAGACCGAGATCGGAGCCACCGGCCACCGACAACAGGACGCCGCGCGCACCGTCGATGCTGGCTTCGAGCAGCGGCGAGCTGATGGCCATTTCCGCCGCGACGCGGGCGCGATCTTCGCCGCGGGCCGAGCCGATGCCCATGAGCGCGGAACCAGCTTGGCTCATGATGGACTGCACATCGGCGAAGTCGAGGTTGATCAGGCCGGGCGTGGTGATGAGGTCGGTGATGCCCGAGACGCCTTGCAGCAGCACTTGGTCGGCAGACTTGAACGCGTCCAGGATGGACACCTCGACGTCGGTCATCTCCAAGAGCTTGTCGTTCGGGATGACGATGAGGGTATCGACTTCTTCGCGCAGATTGTCGATTCCGGCATCGGCTTGTGTGGAGCGGCGCTTGCCCTCGAACGAGAACGGGCGCGTGACCACACCGATAGTGAGCGCCCCCAGCGAGCGAGCAATCTTCGCGACGATGGGTGCGGCACCCGTACCCGTGCCACCGCCTTCGCCTGCGGTGACGAACACCATGTCGGCACCCTTGAGCGCCTCTTCGATCTCATCGGAATGGTCTTCGGCTGCCTGGCGGCCCTTCGATGGGTCAGCGCCGGCGCCCAGGCCACGCGTCAGTTCACGGCCGATGTCGAGCTTGACGTCAGCGTCGCTCATGAGCAGCGCCTGCGCATCCGTGTTCACGGCGATGAATTCCACGCCCCTAAGCCCAGCCTCGATCATGCGGTTAACGGCGTTGACGCCGCCACCACCGACGCCGACGACCTTCAACACGGCTGGGTAGTTCTGAGATGCGCTTGTCATTGTCTGCCTTTCGGCCAAGGGGAGACTTTCTTCCCATGAAGGCTATGGATAAAACCGTGCAGCGTCCAACACACAACGCCCAAAATGCTCAAGTTGTCTCAAGTACTACTTGAGGGTTTTCTATCAGGGGTCACTATTTCGTCGTCGGGTGCGTAGGTGCGGAGACATCGTATATCCTCGCGTCCACGCTCAGCAGCGCTTCGAGGACTTCTGATTTGAGCTCGGATTCGTCGGCGCTGCCCCACACGATAGACCGGCCATCTGCAACGCTCACCTCGATGCGGTCGACGGACTTGGCGCGAATCAGGGTGACCTGCTTCTTCGCAGCCTCAGGGATGTGCGTCGCGACGGTAGCCACATCGCGACGGATGCGGGTGTCGTCACGAGCGAGCTTCGCTTCCGGCAGCGACTTCGAACGTGCCTGGCCAGTGCGAAACTCCACTCCCTCTGCGTCAACCCACGAGAAGGCCCCGCCCTTTGCAAGCTGATAGACAGCCACGCGTTCACTCACCTGGATGCGCACCACGTTCGGGTAATCGACCTTCACCTCAGCGCTGCGCACTTCGGGAAGCTCCTCGACGCGCTTCCGGATCGCACCGGTATCAAGGCGGGCGAGCGGCACGTGGTTGGGCACCGCGGCGGCTTCCTTCACGGCGTCGCTGGTGAGCAACTGTTCACCTTCCACCACCGTTTCATCGGCAGAGAAGGTGGCGGATAGCAAGAACAACCAGACGAGAAACACCGTCAGCGCAACGGCGAAGACTCCCCCGCCCACGCCGATCCACAACCTCAAACGCCGCTTCGAGCGCTGGTCGTGGAGCGACTTCGCGAACTCCCTGGGGCTACTCACGTTGCTCCAGCAACGTCGCGAGCATCGGACCGACGAGGGTCACGTCGCCCGCGCCAAGTGTGATGACGAGGTCGCCCGGACGCGCAATGCTGTTCAGCACGTCGGGAAGCTCGTGCTTGTCCTTGACGAATCGCACATCGCGCGCACCGTGTTCGAGGGCGGCGTCGACGACGATCTGCCCGGTCACGCCGGGGATTGGATCTTCGCGGATGGCCTCAATGTCGTTGACGACGACGATGTCCGCACCCGTGAGCGCTTCTCCGAATTCGTCGCAAAAGTCGAGTGTGCGAGAGAACAGGTGCGGTTGGAAACAGGCGATGAGCCTGCCGTCCAGGCCGGTCGCCTCATTACCAGCTTCCGTCGCACGGCGCCCGGCCGCAAGCGCGGCACGGATCTCGGTCGGGTGGTGCGCATAGTCGTCGTACACACGCACGCCCGCGGTGTTTGCGACGAGCTGAAAGCGCCGCAGGGTGCCCACAAATGCGTGGAGCGCCTCGACCGCGCTGGCGTGCGACAGCCCGAGGGCGCGCCCCACCGCGTACGCCGCGGTGGCGTTTGCGAGGTTATGGTTACCCGGCACTTGCAGCTCAATGCTGCTCGAGTCATGGCCGTCGGTGATCGTCGCGACGGAGCCCGTCGCGGTGGGATGCATATCCAGGAAGCGCACTGCAGCGTCGTCCGCTTCCCCGTAGGTGACCACGTCGCGTCCCTCGGCGATGAGGCGCTCGGCGAGCGCCCGGCCGCCGTGGTCGTCGATGCCAATGATGATGGTCTCGACCTGCGGCTGCGTGGCGAACTGGTAGAAGCCCTCGGCGTAAGCGGCGGGCGTGCCCCAGTTATCGAGGTGGTCGGCCTCGACGTTCGTGATGACGACGATCTTCGTCGGGTACTGCAGGAAGGAACCGTCCGATTCGTCGGCTTCGACGACGAACGGGTCGCCGCTGCCAAGGGCCGAGCTGACGCCGGTGGTCACCAGCGGTCCACCGATCACGTAGCTCGGATTCGTTCCGACTTCGCTCAGCATCACCGCGGTCATGGCTGTGGTAGTGGTCTTACCGTGCGTACCAGTAATGGCGATGCCGGTACGTCCAAGCATGAGTGCGGCGAGCGCGGCCGAGCGATGCCAGACCCGCAGGCCCCGGCGTCGCGCCTCCATGAGTTCGATGTTACTCTCGCGCACCGCTGAGGAGATCACAACAGTCTGCACATCGTCGGCGATATGGGCCGGATCGTGGCCCACGTACACCGTGGCGCCTGAGCATTCCAGCTCTCGCAACGCCCGTGAGTCGCTCTGGTCTGAGCCGGTGACCTTGATGCCCAATTCGACGTAGAGCCGCGCGACACCACTCATTCCGGCCCCACCGGCGGCGATGAAATGTACGGGGCCTACATCAAAGGCCGGCTCAACGTGGATAGGAGTGACCAGCATGGCCTCATCCCTTTCTGTCGATAACCTCGAGTACGGCGCGCGCCATCACGTCGGCAGCATCAGCCGGGTACATCGCGCGCGCTCGCTCGGACATCGCTTCCAGTGTGCCTCCGGTGCGAAACAGCTCCAGCACCCGGGTGGACAGCACGTCGGCAGTCAACTCAGATTCTGGGAGCAGCACTCCCCCGCCCGCTGCCACGAGCGCAGCCGCATTCTTGCCTTGCTCACCGTTGCCCCACGGCAGTGGAATGAAAATGACGGGGAGCCCGCTGATAGCGGTTTCCATGACGGTTCCGGCACCTGCCCGACCCACCATGAGGTCGGCGGCCGCGTAGGCGATCGCCATGTCGTCGACGAATGCCACCGGCTGGTATCGAGCCCCGGATGCATGGGTGACGGTGGGATCGTCGTCGAAATTCTTCGGGCCGAGCACGTGCAGAATCTGAATGCCTTCGGCGAGGAGCGCCTCGCGGGCTTCGACGACCGCACGGTTGACAGCCCGGGCACCCTGCGATCCTCCGCTGACGAGTAGCGTGCGGCGATCCGGATCGAGCCCGAAGAGCTCACGCGCCTGGTTCTGGCTCACCTGCGGGTGCGTGATGCGACGATTGATGGGCATGCCAACGACCCTTGGGCTGCCAGGCATGGGGGTATCAAACGTGGTTCCGACGAAGCTCGCCCACCGAGCCCCAATCTTGTTGGCGATGCCTGGGATGTTGTTGGCTTCATGCACCAGCACCGGCACCTTCATCCAACGCGCGGCAAGGTAGACGGGGATAGAGACGTATCCGCCAAAACCGACGACGGCGTCGGCCTTCCTCGTACGGAGAATAGCCTTCGCCTCTCGCACCGCCTTGCTGAGTCGGTATGGCAGCTTGAGTAGGTCAAGGTCGGGTTTGCGGGGCAGCGGCACGGGAGTGATGAGTTCCAGGTCGAGCCCCGCCTCAGGGATGACGCGAACCTCAAGGCCGCGTGCGGTGCCCACCGCGACGAGTTCGTCGACGCCGAGCTCGGTGAGCGCCTGGGCAGTGGCGATCAGGGGCGAGGTGTGTCCGGCGGTACCCCCGCCTGCGAGGACCACGCTGGTCACGATTCTCCCTTCGTCGCGGCCATGACGCTCGTCATGCGGGGACGTTTACTGCGCTTGCGCTTCTTGGCAGCGAGATAGCGGCGAGCCTCGGGCGTGGCTTTGGCACACGCCAGCAGCACGCCAACGCCGAGCAGGTTCGACAACAGCGCGGAGCCGCCGTAGGACAGAAACGGCAACGGGACGCCGAGCACGGGAAGCAGGTGCAACACGACGAAGATGTTGATGATGGCCTGGGTGAGCAACCACCCGGTGATGCCGCCTGCCGCGATTCTGCCGAACACCGAATCTGAGCGCAGCGCGATCTGGAAGCCTGCAAACGCGATCAGAGCGAACGCGAGGATCACGGCGAGCACGCCGAACAGCCCGAGCTCTTCCCCAATCACCGCGAAGATGTAGTCGGTGTGGGCGGCGGTTTTCAACCCGCCCCATTTCTGTTTGCTGGCGCCGAGCCCCAGGCCCCACCAGCCGCCGGATGCCAGCGCATACAGCGCGGACATCGGTTGAGCGGCGAGGTCAGCATTCGACGCGGGGTCAAGGAAAATCTTGATGCGGTCCATGCGGTTGCCCGACCCGTACACGAGCAGACCGACGAGAGTGGCGGCGATGATGCCGAATGGCAGCAGCAGTTTGATGGGCGTACCCACGAACCACAGCACGAGCGCCAAGATGGCGGCGACGATCATGCCGGTGCCGAGGTCTCGCCCCGCCAGCACGAGGACGAGCACAACAGCAGACAGGCACAACGGCCAAATGAGATGCCCAAGATCGTGGATGAGGTGGCGTTTGCGGTGCAGCACCGCAGCTGAGAAGACGATGACGGCGAGCTTCGCGAATTCGGAGGGCTGAATCTGGACTGGGCCGATGGCCAGCCAGTTCTGGTTTCCGAAGTTGTGCACACCCATCGGGGACACCACCAGTATGAGCAACACCGTCGCCAGCGCCCACGCCGGCCATCCGATGCGGATGAGGAGGTCGATGCTGAACTTGGAGAGCAGCCACGCCCCCAGCAACCCGACGAGGAGGAACGAGAATTGGCGGATGGCGAAGTAGTACGGGCTGTAGTCCCATCCCTGCGCCAGGGGCGCGGAGGCAGAGAGCACCATGAGCGTGCCGAGCCCAACGAGAAACCCAACGCTCGCGATGATGAACCAGTAGGGCGCCATGGGCGCGTCGACCAGTGCGCGTAGTTGAGGCCGCGTCGCGGATGTGCGCGGGCCCGGTCGGGCTTCGACAGCCATGCGGCTTCCTTCCACTAGCGCGATTGTAGATACTCCTTCACCGCCGCGGCGAAGGCCTCTCCGCGTGCCGCATACCCACTGAACATGTCCAGCGAGGCTCCACCAGGAGACAGCAGCACGACATCACCGTCCGAAGCGATCTCTCCAGCCAATCGCACCGCCTCGGCCATGACACCAGTGTCGGACGAATCGAGCACGTAGACGGGGATCTCGGGCGCGTGTCGGGCGAGCGCGTCGGCAATGACGTGGCGGTCGACGCCGATCACGATGGCTGCACGCATACGCCCCGCATGCGCGTCGATGAGTTCGTCGAAGGAAGTTCCCTTGGTTTGCCCGCCCGCGATCCACACGAAGTGGTCGAAGGCTTGCATGGCTGAGTTCGCTGCGTGGGGGTTGGTTGCTTTGGAGTCGTCGATCCAACGGATGCCATCGTGCTCCGCCACAGTGCTGATCCGGTGCCCGCCCAGCTGCACGTCGTGCAGACCTTGAGCCACCGCTTGCGGACGTACCCCGAAGCTGCGCGCCAGCGCGGCGGCGGCGAGGGCGTTGGCGATGTTGTGGGGAGCGTGCGGCTGCACGTCGTTGACGCTCGCGACTTCGAGTGCAGACGTGGCGCGTTGCGCAACGAATGCCCTATCGACGAGGAGGTCGTCGACCACGCCCATCATCGAGCGCGCTGGGGTGCCGAGCGTGAAGCCAATGGCCCGAGCACCCTCCTGCACTTCTGCTTCCTCCACCATCCGTTCGGTGACGGGCTCGTCGGCGTTGTACACGCACGAGTGGGTCACACGCTCGTAGATGCGGGCCTTGTCTGCTTGGTAGCGCTGGTAGCCATCGGGGCCGGCATACCACTCGAGATGGTCTTCATGAATATTGAGCACGGCGGCGGAGTGTAGGGCGACCGTGTGTACATAGTGCAGCTGGAAGCTCGACAACTCGATCACGAACACGTCATAGTGCTCCTCGTCGAGCACGGCCTCGATGATGGGGCGCCCGATGTTGCCAACCTCAGCAACGGTGAGTCCGTCGGCCCTGAGCATCGCGGTAGTCATCTGCGTGGTGGTGGTTTTGCCGTTGGTTCCGGTGATGCCAATCCACGGCACGGCGCGGTCGGGCTGCATCATGCGCCACGCCAGTTCGATGTCGCCCCAGACGGGGATGCCGGCGTCGTGGGCGGCGCTCAGGAGCGGAGCGTCCGGGCGCCAACCCGGCGAGGTCACGACGAGATCGGTGCCCTCCGGTAGGGATACGGTGGAGCCGGGGCCGGTGGTGACCGTCGCGCCGAGCGTGCGCAGCAGTTCGGCCTTGTCGTGGTGGCGGTCGGCTTCGTCGAGCACCGTCACGCTGGCGCCCAGCTCGAGCAGGCCGTCGGCGGCGGAGAATCCTGTCACCCCGAGTCCGGCGACGACAGCATGCACGCCTGACCAGTCGGAGAGCCGGTGCATGCCGGCCAAGCGGGTCTCGTTCACTGACCCACCACCCATTCGGCGTAGAAGATGCCGAGCGCCAAGGCCACGAACAACCCGCAGATAATCCAGAACCGGATCACGACGGTGACCTCCTGCCACCCCTTCAGTTCAAAGTGGTGGTGGATCGGAGTCATCTTAAAGATGCGTTTGCCCTTGGTGAGCTTGAAGTACGACACCTGCAGCATCACTGAGCCTGCCTCAAGCACGAACAATAGACCGATGATCACGGCGAGCAGCTCGGTGCGCGTCATGACGGAAATACCGGCGAGCGCACCACCAATGGCGAGCGAGCCGGTGTCGCCCATGAAGATCTTGGCAGGCTTGGCATTCCACCACAAGAATCCGAAACACGCTGCCGCGAGCGAGATGGCTACCACGCCCAAGTCGTAGGGGTCGCGCACCAGGTAGCAGCGCGGGCCGGCCGTCGACGTGCGTCCGCACCACTGGTTCACCTGCCAGATGGAGATGAGGGTGTAGGCAGCGAACACCAGTGACGCGGAGCCTGCCAGCAGACCGTCGAGGCCATCGGTGAGATTCGTTGAGTTCGACCAGGCAGCGACGAGGAAGGCGATGAAGGCGATGGCTAGCAGTGTCGGCAAGGCGAGCCAGGTGATGTCGCGCAGGAAAGAAATGGCGTTGGAGCCAGGCGTTGCACCGCGTGTTCCGGGGAAATGCAGCACCGCCCAGCCAAAGATGCCACCGATCACGAACTGCCCGAGGAGTTTACCCTTCGGGGTGAGGCCCAGGCTGCGTTCCTTCGCGATCTTGGACCAGTCGTCGAGGAAGCCGAGCCCACCCATGGCGAGTGTGAGCCCAATGAGCAGCATGCCGGACAGCGTCGGCGGATTCCACAGCACCAAGTGGCTCACGAAGTACGCGAATGTCATCGCCAGCACGATGACGAGGCCGCCCATCGTCGGGGTACCGCGTTTGACCTGATGCGAGTCCGGCCCGTCTTCACGAATGAACTGTCCGTAGCGCTTCTTGGTGAGATAGCGGATGAGCACCGGCGTCCCCACGAGGGTGAACACCATCGACAGACCTCCGGCCAACAGGATGTTGATCACTGTGCTTCCTCCAAGGCTGCTGCGACCTGTTCGAGGCCCACGGCTCTAGATCCTTTCACGAGTACGACGTCGCCCGCGCCGGGCGCAAGGTGGCGCGCCACCTCGTCGCGAGTGGCCACGAAACATTCTGGCACGCCTTCGGCAGCACCTTCGACAATCGCTGGCGCAAACTCTCCGACAGCAATGACCTTACTGAACCCGAGGTCCGCGCAGCGTCGGCCGATGCCGACGTGAGCATCGTGGGCGTTCGCACCCAACTCAAGCATGTCGCCGAGCACCGCCGTCGCCGTCGCGCCCGGATGGGTGTCGCGGTTGAAGTCCACCATCTCCGCCACGGTGTTGAGCGCAGCGATGACGGATTCTGGGTTGGCGTTGTACGCGTCGTTGACGAGCAGTGCGCCGGAGGACAGCTCGCTGAGCGCCATGCGCCAATTCGAGCGCGCGACAGCAGCGCTGAGGGCAGCAGCGATGCGCTCCACATCCATGCCAGCGATCACGCCGACCGCAGCCGCGCTCAGGGCGTTGCCCACCTGGTGGCGGCCCACGACGCTCAGGGCGACAGGGGCGCTGCGCGTGCCCTTTTCGTCGCTCACCTCCAGTGTGAACCGAGGGCGGCTGACCGCGTCGACGGTGATGTCGCGCGCCGTCACGCGGAGGTCTCCCTCGGGCAATGCGCCCGTCCCGACCCAAGCGATGTGCGCCTTCGTCTTCGACGCCATCGCTCGCACGTGGTCGTCGTCGGCGTTGAGCACAGCCCAGCCGTCGGAGGGAAGGTCTTCAACGATCTCCGATTTCGCCCGCGCGGTCACCTCGATTCCGCCGAACTCCCCGGCGTGCGCCGAACCGACGTTGAGGGCGACGGCGATGTCGAGCGGGACGAGTGAAGTGAGCCATTTGATGTGCCCGATGCCCCGCGCGCCCATTTCGCTGACGAGGAACCGCGTCGAGTCTGTGACACGGCAGGCGGTGAGCGGCACCCCGATCTCGTTGTTGAGGCTCCCGCTGGGAGCCACCGTTTCGCCTGCTTGTTCGAGCACCTGGAAGATGAGGTCTTTGGTGGACGTTTTCCCAGACGATCCCGTTACTCCGATCGACAGCATCCCTCGGGCACGTGCTTCCTTCACCACGCCTCTGGCAATCCAGCTGAGCGTCTGCACGGAGTCCTCGCCCAGCAGGTGCGGCACGTCGGCGTCGGTCACGTACATGCCGACGACGGCACTCGCCCCCGCTTCCTGTGCCGCCGCGGCGAATGAGTGGCCATCCACTCGCTCCCCAGGGATAGCGACGAACACTGCGCCTGGGGTGACCGCTCGGTTGTCGGTCACCACGTCGGGTCCGACGAGCACGTCGTCGCCCACCACCTCCACGGCAGCCGGCTGCATGAGTGCCACTAGTTCAGAGAGCATGCGCTGCTTCAACGTCGTTCCTCCTGCATCTTCGCCCAGGCGTCGCGGGCCACCCGCACATCATCAAAGTCGATGACGCGGTCAGCCAAAATCTGTCCCTGCTCGTGCCCCTTGCCCAAAATGGCGACCACCCCGTTGCGCTCGACGTGCGCGAGCGCGTAGCAGATGGCGTCGGCACGC
This sequence comes from uncultured Tessaracoccus sp., assembly GCF_947255005.1. Taxonomy (GTDB): domain Bacteria; phylum Actinomycetota; class Actinomycetes; order Propionibacteriales; family Propionibacteriaceae; genus Arachnia. The sequence continues at coordinate 71,792 of NZ_CAMYFI010000002.1, forward strand.
CCGGCCATTTCCACCACCTCGGCGCCATGCCCGTGCGCCCCTTTGAGGGTGGCAGCGCGGATGGCCGCTGGATCTTCGGTGCGCGGGTTATCGTCGGTGACTACCACTTTCTTGCTGTGGCGCGCGGCCGCTGCTCCGATGAGCGGGCGTTTCACTGGATCGCGGTCTCCCCCACAACCCATCACCGTGGTGAGGGGGCCGAGCTGCGCGAGTTCTTCGACAGCCGCCTCCACCGCCTGGGGTGTGTGCGCGAAGTCGACGACTACGAGCGGGGCGGCGTCGTCGAGGATCGCCCGCTGCATCCGGCCCGGCACCTGGGCTTGCCGTAGCCCTTCCACAGCCCGCTCTGCGTCAAACCCCGCGGCGTCGAGCATGGCGAGGGCGAGCACTGCGTCCACCATGTTGTGCATGCCGGGCAGCGCGAGTTCGACACTGAGTGCCCGCCCATCTCGGTGCACCGTGCCTCGCGTGCCCAGCCGGCCGTGTGGTGCCACGTCGGAGAGCATCCAGTCTGCGTCGCGCGTGCCCACTGTCGTGAGCCGCATCGCACCCTGCTGACGCACTATCTCGGCCAGCTCGGCGCCGCGTTCGTCGTCGGTCCAAATCACGGCGGCATCGGCACGTCCAGGCTCGAACAGCTTACGTTTCGCGGCGAAATACTCCTCGAGCGTGTGGTGGTAGTCGAGGTGATCTTGCCCAAGATTCGTGAATCCGACGACGTCGAAGTGCATTCCCTGCACTCGCTCGAGCGCCAGCGCATGCGACGATACTTCCATTGCGACGGCGTTCGCACCGCGTTCGCGCATCGTGGCGAGTTGCTGCTGCAGATCCGTCGATTCCGGAGTGGTCACCGTGGTGCTGTGAGCTTCGAGCGCAGCGCCGTCGAGGCGCGCGCCGAGGGTGCCGATGGTGCCGACCGACGAGCCCAGTGATTGCAGCGCCTGAGCGATGAGAGCAACGGTCGTTGTCTTACCATTCGTACCCGTCACTCCGAAGGAGGTGAGATGCTTCGTGGGATGCCCATAGAAGGCGGCCGCTGCGTCACCCAACGCCCGACGGGCATTGTCCACCACCACCAGCGGCACATCGATCTCGCCGGCGATCGTGGCGCCATCGGCATCCGTCAGCACCGCTGCGGCACCCGAGGTTACCGCTTGGCTCACGAACCGGGCGCCATGCGTACGCTGGCCCGGAAGCGCGGCGTACAACCAACCAGGATGTACGTCTCTGGAATCCAGCGTGATCCCAGTAATAGCCACGTCTGCCGACGCCTCGGGCAGCAACTGCCGAAGGCGCACGGCACCGGATGAATGTGCATGCATGTCGGGCATCATTCAAAGGTTAGCGGTTCTCGCGGCGCCTTGGAGGTGGAGGGCAGCACGTTGTACCGCGGCAGCGCAACCTGCAGCACCTGGTTGACGATGGGCAACGCCAGGCGGCTACCGAGGTTTCCCTTGGCGGGCTCATCAATCACCACGTACACGAGGATCTGCGGATCCTCGGCAGGCGCCACGCCCACGTACGACGCGGTGAATCCCTCGTAGCACTTGCACTTGGGGTTATAGCGCTGGGCTGTTCCCGACTTGCCAGCCACGCGGTAGCCGGGGATCGCCCGCTGTTTGGGGTCAGCCATGGTGACGGCTTCCATCATGTTGATCGTCATGGCGGAAGCTTTCTCCGAGATGACTTTGCGGCTCGTCGGCTCCTTGCGCTCCAGCACATTGCCCTCGGCATCCTTGGCCGACTTGATGATGGTCGGCTGGTGGTACGTGCCGCCGTTGACGACGGACGCGAGCGCGCCCGCCATCTGCACGGCGTTGACGGATAGGCCCTGCCCGAACGAGATCTGGTCGCGCGTGTAGTCAGCCATGCCCGGCGGTGGAAGGTGTCCCTTCGTCTCTCCCGGTAGTCCGACACCTGTGCGGTTCCCCAGCCCGAAGCTGGAGAGGTAGCTGTGCAGCTGCTCCTTATCCATCTGCCGAGCGAGCTCAATAGTGCCGATGTTCGACGACTGCGCGACGATGCCCCGGGCGGTGAGCTGCAGCGTGCCGTGCTCGAACGAGTCGCGGACATAGCCGGAACCCGAGGCGATCTTCTCCGGCACGCGAACCTTCGTGTCAGGCGTTACGAGACCCTGGTCGGCCAGCGCTGCCATGGTGAGCACCTTCTGGGTGGAACCCGGTTCGTAGGCCTGGGTGACGGCACGGTTTCCGAGGTCCTTCTGGTCCGCGGCACCTGGATTGGACGAGTCGAAGGTGGGCAGCATCGAGAGCGCGAGAATCTCGCCATTCTTCACGTTCATCGCCACCGCGGTGCCCGTCTTCGCGCCTGCCTTCTGGAGGCCTTGAGCCAAGAATTGATCGGTCATCCATTGCAGGTCGGAGTCGATCGTGAGCTGGTAGCTCGCACCATTTTTTGCGGGAACCATGATGTTCGTCCCCAGCGGAATACGTCCATACGTAGAGCGGTCGAACGTGCTCGTGCCGTTGACTCCCTGGAGTTCCTTCTCCAGCGCGTACTCGAGCCCGCTCGCACCGTCGCCTTCGCCGTTGACGAAGCCCACGACGTTGGAGCCGGTCGTCCGGTTCGGGTAGGAGCGAATTGGGTCAGACTCCCCGAACACGCCGTACCAGCGCTTCACCCCATGCTCACCGACGTTCTCCCCTCCGACGCCGGAGTTCATGTCGTCTTGGATGAGGGTGAAGGTGTGGGCGGGGACGCGTCGGGCCACTATTTCGTACTGCGAGCGCTTCCCCGTCTTCTTGTCGCGACGGTCGAAGATCTCGAGGTAGTCCTCCTTGCGCCCGCCGAGGTGCTTCACCAGAATGTCCGCCACCGCGTTGGGCGCCGCTGCTGCTTCGGCCTGTTTTTGGTCCGACATCTTATATCGCTTGTCGGCGCCGTTGGTCTTGATCATGTCGGGGTCGACGAAGATCATGAAGCCCGGCTCTGTTTCCGCGAGTACGACGCCGTTGCGGTCCATGATGGCGCCGCGCTGGGCCGGAACGTCGCGGGAGGTTTGCATCTTTCTGGCCGCCTGCGCGGCGAAAGCCTGCGGGTCGAGAGCCTGCAGTTGGAACGCCCGAGCGCCGGCAACACTCAGGAGCAACGCCACGACGACGAGAAACACGCTCAACCGGGTGTGCGCTTTGCCGAGTTTCACGACACGCTTGCCATGCGTCTTGTAGCGCACCCCCGACGCGCCGCGCGTGGATGATGCGGTGTCGACGGTCCTCGTTCGCCCCGGCTTGCTCGACGAACGGTGCGCGGACTTCGTCGCGCTCTTGACGGGAGCGCGACGGGTTCTCGCTGTGGTAGCGCCGGCGTGCGAGCGCTGTGTCATCGTTCGCCTCCAGGTGTGTTCGTGGGCTGAGGGGTGGGGGCCGCGCTCGGCGCAGGCGATCCCGCAGGCTGCTGTGCGGCGACGACGTCCTCGGGATGCTCACCAGACTGCTCCGGCTTCGGTATGGGCGGCACCGGCGACGGAGTGACCACCGGGTGCGGCGACGACTTCGGCGTCCGCTGCGGCTTGTGCCGACGCAGCTCCGGGAATTCGTCGCCGCTCACCTTCGTCGGTTCGCCAAGCACCTGGCCCGAGCCCAGCATGACGAAGGCTGGGTACGGGTTGGGCACCATATTGAGTTCGCTAGCGCGCATCGCCAGCGAGCTCGTGCTGGAGAGCCCCTCGAGTTGCGTGCGCAGCGACGCGGATTCGTACTCGAGTTTGTTCGCTTCTCTTTGCAGCTTGGTAAGTTCGTTCGCCTGAGCTCCAATCGATGTCGTTACGACGAGGACGCCGGCCAGCCCCAACCCAATGATGGCGACGATGATCAGGGCGAACCTGACCGTCGAGATAGTCCCTTTGGTGGTTGTTCCGCTCATGAACACTCCCTCACCCTTTTGGCGATCCGCAGCCGCGCCGAAGCGGCCCGCGAGTTGGTATCGATTTCGCTGTGTTCAGGGCGCTCGGCGCCCTTGGTGACGAGCGTGAATTCCGCCCGCATATGTTCCGGCACGACGGGAAGGTTGCGCGGCGCGCTATCGCTGGCGGCTTGCGCGAACACGCGCTTGACGAGACGGTCCTCCAACGAGTGGTAGCTCAACACCGCGAGTTGTCCCTGAACCGCGAGCGCGTCAATCGCCGCGGGCAACACACCTTCGAGCGCGTCAAGTTCGTGGTTGACCTCGATGCGCAAGGCCTGAAACGTGCGTTTGGCCGGGTGCCCTCCTGAGTACCTTGCGGCGGCAGGAATGGCGTCGTTGATGACACGCACGAGTTGAGCCGAGGTGCCGAAAGGGCGAGCCTTGGCGATGGCTCGCGCAATGCGATCCGCATAACGCTCCTCGCCGTACCGCTTCAGGATGCGCGCGAGATCGGCCACGTCATAGGTGTTCAGCACGTCGGCAGCCGTTTCGCCCTCCTGCTGATTCATCCGCATATCCAGCGGTGCGTCGACGCGGTACGTGAAGCCGCGCGATTCCCGGTCGATTTGCAACGATGACAGCCCGAGGTCGAGCAAGATTGCATCAACGCGCGAGATCCCGAGGCTGGCAAGCACGTCGGGAAGCTCATCGTAGACGGCATGCACGAGGGTGATCCGATCCTCATACTCCGCCAAACGTTCCGCCGCGATCTGGAGCGCGTCGGTATCACGATCGATGCCGATCAATCGTGCGTTGGGATTGGCCGCCAGCATGGCCTTGGCATGTCCGCCCAGGCCGAGCGTGCCGTCGACATATACCGCGTGGGGGTGTTGCAGGGACGCTGAGAGGACGTCGACGACGCGGTCCCGCATGACCGGCACGTGTACGTCCATCTCTCGACCCTTCCAATGTGATTTGACGTGCGGTTGTGCATTGCTGTGCTGCGTCCTGCCCCCTGGTCCCCGTCCGGCTGGTGACCTGACAACGGGGAAGAAGAGTCAGGGCGCCAGCCGGACGAGCACCGGGGAGCAGGTCACGGAGGAGGAGGCATGAATTCCTCATCGAGTTCAGAGAAGCCAGCCTCGCTGGCCTCGGAGTACTGGGCCCAGCGCTCGGCATCCCAGATTTCGGCGCGGGTGCCTGCACCGATCACGACGACATCGCGGTGCAGCCCGGCGTAGTTGCGCAGTACCTGCGGAATGGTGACCCGTCCCTGCTTGTCGGGGATTTCGAAGCTGGCGCCAGCGGCGAGCATGCGCTGGTAGTCGCGCACCTGCTTCACCGTCGTCGGAGCCGACGCCACCGGCTCCATCAGCTGCTCGAATGCCCGAGCGGTATAGACGGCCAACGCGTGCTCTTGGGTGCGAGTGACGACGCAGCCATCGGCGAAGTCGTCGCGGAACTTCGCGGGCAGAATGAGGCGCCCTTTTTCATCCAGCTTCGGCGTGTACGTACCGAGGAACATCGGGCACCTCCTTCCACCAATTTGGACCCAGTTCACTCCACTTGCCCCCACTTTACCCCACTTCTCACCACCTTTCTCCCCATTGTGGGCGTGTTCCTCCCCGGAATCGACATCGTTGAGTTCTTGCATTCCCGCGAGGCCAGTACGCTTAGTGCGACATCACCGATTCCGACAGGAGATCTGCCCGAAGTGAATGCACCGAACATCGCCGAGGTTGCGCAACTGGCCAACGCGGTCAGCACCGAGATGGCTCGCGTGATCGAAGGCAAACCACGCCAGATCCGCGCCGCTGTGACCGTGCTCCTGGCAGGCGGCCATCTCCTCATCGAAGACGTTCCCGGCGTCGGGAAAACCGTGCTCGCGAAAGCCCTCGGGCGCTCCATCGCCGGTGATGTGAAACGCATTCAGTTCACGCCCGACCTGCTACCCGCCGACGTGACCGGCGTCTCGGTGTTCAACCAGCAGACCCGCGAGTTCGAGTTCAAGCCAGGCGGCATCTTCGCCAACATCGTCTTGGGTGACGAGATTAACCGGGCTTCCCCCAAGACCCAGTCGGCCCTGCTGGAGGCCATGGCGGAACAGCAAGTATCCGCTGATGGTCGCACCCACCGTCTCAGCCAGCCGTTCATGGTGATCGCCACCCAGAACCCCATTGAGATGGAAGGCACCTATCCCCTCCCAGAGGCGCAGCGCGACCGCTTCATGGCGCGTATCCAGATGGGATATCCCAGCAAGGAGTCGGAGTCAGCCATGCTGCTGGCGCGGGCGAGCGGCGATCAGCTCGCCAAGGTCAACGCCGTCACCTCGGTGGAGCAGGTCAACCAGGCGACGCGCACACTCGCGGCCATCTATGTCTCGCCCATCATCGCCGACTACATCGTGAGCATCGTCGAAACGACGAGAAGCCACCCCGAACTTCGCCTCGGCGCGAGCCCTCGCGCATCGCTGCATCTCATGCAGGTGGCGCGAGTGGGTGCAGCGCTCGCCGGGCGCGACTACGTGATCCCCGAGGATGTCCAATCACTCGCGGTAGAGGTCATGGCACACCGGGTCATCACCACCGTCGAGGCGCAGATCGCTGAACGCTCTGCTGAAGCGATCATCGCTGACCTGGTTCGCTCGGTTCCGTCCCCCAGGAGAGGCTGACTCCTCTTGCTTCGTGGTGCGAGGCCGACGCTACGCGGCTGGATGCTGTTGCTCGTAGGCGCGCTGCTAGTGATGGCGGCTGCAGCCGTCGGTGAGCCTGACCTGGTGTGGGTCGGGCTGTTCTTGCTTGCCCTGCCGCTGCTGAGTCTGATCATGGTGGTGCTGCTGCACCCCAAACTCGAATTTTCGCGCACGCTCCACCCAGCGCAGGTCAGTGTCGAGCAACCTGCCGAGGCGGTGGTACGCCTGCGCAATACCAAGCCACTCGCGGCGACATCGCTGGAGCTCTACGACCTAGCCCCCGAACCGCTCGGGGGCGGCGCCAAGTTCTCGGTGATGCGCGCATTCGGACAGTGGGAGCAGGCGGTGCGCTATCAGATCGAGTCGGAACAGCGCGGGCGGTTCCTCATCGGGCCCTTGAAGGCGCGGGCAGGAGATCCGCTGGGGCTCGCCGTGGCGATCGTCCGCCCTCGTGACGAACCGACGTTGCTGCGCGTCACGCCCAAGATCTGGCCGCTGGTGGACGTGATGCGAGGCCTGGGCGTCGGCGCGACAGGAGAATCATCGCCACATCTGACGGGTGCCGCGGGGCAAGACGACGTGCTCGTGCGTGAGCACCGCCACGGCGACGACATCCGTCGCGTGCACTGGCGTATGACGGCGAAGCAGGGCGAGCTCATGGTGCGTCTCGAGGAGCACCCGTGGGACCCATCCGCGCTGCTCATCGCTGACACGCGGCGCGTCAGCCACGTCGGCGCCGGCCCGCGATCAAGCCTCGAGTGGACGATCTCGGCCGCGACGAGCGTGGCCGTCAAGCTCGCGGACGAGCGCTACCGCATCGTCATCGCCGGCGGTTCAGGAACCATCTTCGAGCCCCGGCAGTTGAAGGGACCGGCGCAGCGTCAGGCAGTGATCGACGCCATGACCGACGCGGGTGCATCTGACGAACACGAGCTGAACGCTATTTTTGCGGAGTCTGAGTCGCTTGACGCCACCGGCAGCCTCGCGTTCTTCGGGGGTCTGCTCACGGTGCAAGACGCCGCCACCCTGACAGCCGTCGGCCAGCGCATGTCTAAGCCATTCGCGATCGTGATGGACGCAGACGCCTGGAGCGAGTCCTCGTCGGAGCATCACGACGCTGTGCAGTTGCTGCAGCGCCATGGCTGGGCTGTGGAGCAGTACGGGCCTGGGGCGTCCTTCACGAAGGCGTGGGCACGCGCCATGACGAGGCGAGGTGCCGCATGAGCCATCGAACCAACGTGCTGCTGCCGCTCGTGATCACCGTTGCGGCGTGGGTGTCAATCATGCCGATGAACGCACTCATTACTGGGCACGATCACCTCATGGCCGCCGCCGCAGCGACGGGCGCCGTGGGCGTGGTCGGCCTGCTCGGTGCGCTTACGAAGTTGGGGCGCGGGCTCACCTACACGCTGCAGGTGGTGGCCGCTGTGGTGTTTGCGCTGTGGCGCTCGACCACGCTCGCACCCGAGGAGCCCTTCCCCTCGACGGTGATCGAGCTGTGCCGCTCCGGGGCCGCTGCCATCAACGCCTCCCCGCCCCCGATCGAGGGCGCCGCTGGCGTCGTGTTCTTGGTGCTGTTGTTGGCGTTGCTCGTACAGCTGATCGTGGAACTGCTCGCGACGGTGCTCGACCAACCGTCGTGGACGTTCGCCCCGCTCTTCCTCAGCTACATCGTGGCTGCCATCGCCAACCACGACGAGCTGACGCTCAGCGTGTTCGCCGCTGTCGCGGCCGCCTACGTGCTGGTGTTGGTGACCGCCACGAGCGTCGGCAATGGGTACCGCGCTGAAAGCGCTTCTCGAGCCGGAGCATTTCACGCCACGCGCGCGTTGTTTGCAGCGGTGCTTGCCGTGGCTGCCATCGCGAGCGCCGTCGCGCTCCAACCGCTCATTCCGCTCGGCGAGAAACAACCGTGGCAAGGATCAGGGTCGGGCCCCATCCGTCTGAGCGATCCCACGGTCGAGCTCAACAAGAACTTACTCCGCCCCGAGGATCACCCTGTCTTGACATACCGCACGCAAGACGGGGAACCCGTCTACTTGCGCACAGTGGCGCTGCCGGATCTCACCTCGCACGGAGCGGGTTTGACGCAGATGAAGCTGCGCACTAGGGGCTTGGCAGAGGCCTACGAGGCGCCTGGGCGGGACGTCGCTGTTGACGTGCAGATGGAGAATGTGCCGTCCGAGTACTTGCCCGTGCCGTTCGCCGTCAACAGTTTCGACGCGCGCGGTTCCTGGAGCTACGATCCCGCAACGCTGTCGGTCGTTGCCACCGGCAGGCAACGCGCGCAGGAGACGGTGGGGCTTAGCTACTCCGCGCGTGCTGTCGTGCCGAATCCCACCAAGCAAGATCTCGACAATGCCAACGCCGGCACCGACGTCGATGCCATCACTACTGCAGTGCCCGACGTCGACCACCGTGTGGTGGAGTTGACGAAGCAGGTGGTGGGAGGCGCCGCCACCGACGGGCAGAAGGCGCAAGCTATCCAGAAGTTCCTGCGCAGCGACAGATTCAGCTACTCGATTGAGGCTCCGCAGCAGGCCTCGCTCGATGTGATCTCGTCGTTCGTGTTGGAAGACCGCAGCGGCTACTGCATTCACTTCGCCTCCGCGATGATGACGATGGCCCGCATCGAAGGGATTCCCTCCCGTATGGCGGTGGGTTTCAACCCCGGAAGTCGAACGAATGACGGGGCCTTCCAGGTGACCTCGCACAATATGCACGCGTGGCCAGAGTTGTATTTTCAGGGACTAGGTTGGGTGCCGTTCGAGCCCACGCCCTCGGTGGCCGGGCCACCGAACTACACCGATCCCGATGCTCCCTCGAGCGCCACGCCGTCGCCGTCCCCATCTCCGTCGCCCTCCCCTAGCCCCAGCCCGACGCCGTCGTCGTCGCCGGCGGCTGACCCTACGCCGAGCTCGGGCACCTCCCCGACGCCTGACAGCGTTCCGTCGGAAGTTCCCGTCCCTGCGCCGACGTCAAGTTCTTCTTCGGCATGGCTGCCCGTGCTGCTTGGGCTGCTGGGTGTGCTCGTGCTGCTCGCACTCCCCTGGCTCGTCCGCGAAGGCCTCCACCGGTGGCGTCTGCGCGCTGGGCAGGACCCTCAAACGTTGGCCGACGCTGCCTGGCGCGAAGTGCACGCCGTATTCGTTGATGCCGGGATACCGTGGCCCGACGGATCGCCCGGCCCCGCCGCGCGTGTCGCGGCAGCATCGGTGCCATCCGGCGACCTTCTCACTCAGGTGGCGAGCACCGTCGAACGTGTTGCGTTCTCGCGGGAGGGCGCTGACGTCACCCATCTACCCCAGCAGGTTGCTGCACTTCGCCGCAGCATGGTGAGCAGCGTGCCGTGGTGGCGAAGGTTCTGGCCCCGATCGCTATGGCGATGGCGCTGATTGGTAGGTCAAGTCCCTTGTAGTGGTGTAGCGGTTTCCTTCGTTAGGCGGTCAGGGGTAGGGGTTGGGTGTCCTCCTCGACGGTGTTGGTGGTGGGGATGGGGGTGAGTCGGCATCGGGCGAGGATATCGAGGCCGAGGTAGCGTCGGCCTTCGGCCCATTCGTCGGTTTGCTCGGCTAGGACGGCGCCGACGAGGCGGATGATGGCGTCGCGGTTGGGGAAGATCCCGACGGCGTCGGTACGACGCCTAATCTCGCGGTTGAGGCGTTCGGCGGGGTTGTTCGACCAGATCTGGGTCCAGACGTCCTTGGGGAAGCTGGTGAAGGCGAGCAGGTCCGCGCGCGCGTTTTCGAGGTGCTCGGCGACGGCGGGGAGCTTCTCGCTAGTGTAGTCCAGGAGCCGGTCGAACTGGGCTTGGACCGACGGCTTGTCCGGCTGGTCGTAGACCGAATGCAGCATCGCCTTCACCGCCGGCCACATCGTCTTGGGGGTGAGGGACATCAGGTTGGCTGCGTAGTGGGTTCTGCAGCGCTGCCAGGACGCTCCGGGCAGGTTCGCCCCGACAGCCTCGACCAGCCCGGCGTGGGCGTCACTGGTGATGAGACGGACCCCGCCCAGGCCGCGGGCGACCAGATCGGCGAAGAACGTGTTCCACGCCGGCCCGGTCTCACTCGTGGCGACCTGCAGGCCCAGGACTTCGCGGTGGCCGTCGCCGTTGACGCCGGTCGCGACGAGCACGACGGCGCCCATCACCCGCCCGCCTTCGCGGACCTTCATCGTGAGCGCGTCGGCCGCGACGAACGTGAACGGCCCCGCATCCGCGAGGGGGCGGTGGCGGAACTGGTGGACGTGTTCGTCGAGGTCGGCCGCCATCCGGGACACCTGGGACTTCGAGAGCCCGTCGATCCCGAGGGTCTTGACGAGCTTGTCCATCCGGCGCGTGCTCACGCCGGCGAGGTAGCAGTCCGCGATCACCGTGATCAACGCGGACTCGGCACGTTTGCGGCGCTCGAGCAGCCATTCGGGAAAATAGGTACCCGAGCGCAGTTTCGAGACGGCGACGTCGATCGTGCCGACGCGGGTGTCCAACCGGCGGTGGCGGTAGCCGTTGCGCTGTGCGATCCGTCCTGCCGAGGCCTGTCCCCATTCGGCGCCGCACACCGCGTCGGCGTCGGCGGAGAGCAGCGCGTTGATGATGGTTTGCAAAAGCTGGCGCATCATGCCCGGCGACGCTTCGGCCAGCAGGTTGCCCAGCACCCGGGCAGGGTCGACAATATGAGGAGCGGTCATCGTGGTACTTCCTTTGAGAGAGCTTTCGAACGTGAACTCGAACGATCCCACGGTGACCGCGCCACCGTCATCGACGACACCAGCCACCCTGGGCGCTACACCACGCTAGGGGGCTCTACTGAGTCCCGACTCTCAGTGCCGATGTTGAAATCGATTCTTAGCGACTCCTGACCACCAGAATCCGGGCAGGGAAAAGCTGCAACTAGGAGGATGTCCTTCTTCACGTTGCCCTCCCACTCCGCGTACCTACTGCGTGTGACGGGCGTTCCTTGCTGAACCCGGGTTCCCTGAAGCCATCACCTTGATCGGCCTCGAAGGGCAGGGATTACATCGAAAAGCACCAGGGCATGAGGCCCCCGGTCAGCCCTGGATACCAACGAGGCAGCCAACCCTCAACGGAACTCCTCGGTGGCGTAGGTGAAACGCAGGAACTATGGGGCTCTTCACAAACCAGGGTGTAGGTAGCGTTGTTGGGGTTTGCGGCGTG